>NZ_JADOVC010000007.1:0-145780 GCF_015751645.1 Flavobacterium sp. CG_9.1 | reverse complement strand
ACTTATCGGTGAATTCTAAAATACTTTCTCCTGTAAATTTTTCCATTCTTTAAATTTACATAAAAAGTATAAGTAATTATCCGAACACCTCAAAAATTATTAATAAAATAAATCTCAGCTTCTAAGCCTGTTTCTTGAAGTTTTTTAAATCTTGATTTTATAATTGGTTTTACTTCAACAAAAATTTCTTTTACCTTGTAATTCTCTTTTAAATACAATTTCACAATATCTGAGTATCCTTTTACGCTTTCATTTCCAAATAAACTATCAATTAAATATTTTCGGTGAATATATACATCACCTTTTTGCCACCAACCTCTTCTTCCGTTATTTGGGAAAAATGGATCAAATAAATCCATTCGATTTTTCACAACACTTCCAGTTTCAACGATTTTTAATTCAACAAAATATTCAAAAAATGCAGTTTTAGTTTTAAATCCAAATTGTTTGATAAATTCATTGTCAAACTTAGATAAACCATATCCTAATAAGTTTAGGATTTCATAATTTTTATGTTTCATTTCATTTTAATATATTGGGGTAAATTTATAAATTAATTGTTTTAAAATCTACTGCTACCATTTTTTCAATTGAAACATTTCTTTTTCCTTTTTCAATGTCAGAAATATAATTTCTATCAACATTGGAAATATTGGCCAAATTCTCAATTGACAAACCTTTTGCTTCTCTAAGAATTTTTACTTTTTGTCCAAATTTTATTTTAATATTCATAGCTTATAAAATTAGATTTACGCCTACAATTGACCCGCCTACAATTGTATGCCCATGATACTTACTTATAAACAATTTAATAAATCGTGTAAGAATAATTATTAGCGAAGGATTTAATTCTTTGAAAAAACCCGCTCTTTGATTAGCTAATCGGCCTACAGTGGGAAAAATCATTGAATTCTAACAATAAAATACTACATACAAAACATTATCCCACAAAAAAGCCCCAACCGGGGTTTTTCATTTATAATCCATTCAAGCTCATTTGCTCAACTGCTTTTTTGTTCTAAAGTACAATTCGTAGGTCTGATCGTCTTTAAGGTCACCAATAAACAAGATGCTTTCTCCTGTTGATATTGTCTCTTCCTTTAAGTCTTTTTAAACTTTAAAATAGAACTCAAAAAGTAAGAAAAAATTTAATTACATTTGAAAGAACAATTTAAATCACGACAAGATATATTCATTTATAAAAATGATTTTCAAATACTTATACAAAAACGGTACTGAACAATAAAAAAATAAATTATGATGAAACTATATGTACTTCGCTCTTTATTACTACTCTTTTTGATTCCCTTTTACGCAAAGGCACAAACCGTATCCATTGCCGAAAAAACAAAAACAATGAAAGTTTACAATGGCTACAAACCTTTTTATTGGGATGAAACTACGGGCAAAATATGGCTGCAAATTGATACATTTGACGAGGAATTCTTGTATCAAACCGCTATTCCAGCTGGTTTGGGATCAAATGAAGTTGGTCTCGACAGAGGCAAATTGGGCGCAACGTCTGTTGTGAAATTTAGTAGGGTTGGAAACAAAATTTTAATGATTCAACCCAACTATTCTTATCGAGCCATAACGAATGATGCAGCCGAAAAGAGAGCTGTTGAACAATCCTTTGCACAATCCATATTATGGGGATTCACAGTTGCTGCCGAAACTAGCGGAAGCGTTTTAGTAGATGCCACCTCTTTTTTCATGCGTGATGCTCTAAAAATTAGCGCTATTCTACAAACAAATAGCCAAGGCACCTACGCGCTCGACGAAACACGCAGTGCATTGTACTTAGATCGTACAAAAAACTTTCCCATGAATTCTGAATTTGAAACTACGATGACTTTTGTTAATAACAGCGGGAAATCTGGTGCTTATGTCAATGCAGTAACTCCTGCTAGTGAAGCCATTAGTCTACGGATTCATCATTCGTTTGTTGCCTTACCCGACAGTAATTTTAAAACTCGTACCTACGATGCGCGCTCCCCTTACAATACTAATTCTTATTTTGATTACAGCACTCCCATTTCAGAGCCTATTCAAAAAAACTTTATTAATAGGCATCGACTAGAGAAAAAAGATCCTTTGGCTGACCGAAGTGAAGCCGTTAAACCCATAATTTACTACTTGGACAATGGCATTCCCGAGCCTATACGTGGTGCTTTATTAGAGGGCGCTAGCTGGTGGAATCAAGCTTTTGAATCGGCTGGATTTATAAATGCTTTTCAGATAAAAATTTTACCAGAAGGTACTGATCCAATGGATCTTCGTTACAATGTGATTAACTGGGTCCACCGTTCTACCAGAGGTTGGAGTTATGGCTACTCCATTGCTGATCCCAGAACGGGTGAAATTCTAAAGGGAAATGTTAGCATAGGTTCCTTACGTGTTCGCCAAGACTATCTTATTGCGCAAGGATTGCTTGCCCCTTTTGAAAATGGCGATTTACCCGCTGATAATAAAATGTTACAAATGGCCCTGCAACGCTTAAAACAATTGGCTGTTCACGAAGTTGGGCATACGCTAGGACTAATGCATAACTATATTTCAAGTGCACAAAATAGATCCAGTGTTATGGATTATCCACCGCCTATGGCTACCCTAAACAGCAATGACGAAATAGATCTCTCTAATGCGTACACCAATGAAATTGGGGATTGGGACAAAATCAGTATTCAATATGGGTATAAACAATTCCCCAATGGAACCGATGAAGCAGTTGCATTAGACAATCTATTAACTGATGCTTCTAAAAAGGGACTCACCTTTATATCCGATCGAGATGCTCGCGATGCTGGCGGACTACATCCCAATGCTAACTTGTGGGATACTGGAAATGATCCTGTGACTGAACTAAAAAGGGTCATGCAAATTAGAGCAAAAGCACTGTCTAAATTTGGAGAAAACAGCATTCGCAAAGGCACTCCGATGGCTATGCTGGAAGATGTATTAGTACCGGTCTATCTTTTTCACCGCTATCAAGTTGAGGCTGCTACCAAAGTGATAGGTGGACAATATTATTCTTATGCCATAAAGGGTGATGGGCAAATGGTGACTAAATCAGTATCTAAGGAAGAGCAACTTAATGCTTTAAATGCTGTTGTGGATTGTATGGATCCAAAAGTACTAGCACTACCAGAACGTATCATAAAATTAATTCCGCCTCGTCCAGCTAATTATGACTATGATCGGGAACTATTTAACCGCAAAACCGGCCTAGCTTTTGATCCATTAGCCGCTGCTGAGGCTGCTGCCGATATTCCACTTTCTTTTCTATTCAATACCAGTCGACTCAACAGGTTAGTAGAATATCAAGCAGAAAATGGCGGTCTTGGAATTGATGATATGATTCAAGTCCTTACTACTAAACTTTGGAACGGACAAAAATCAATAGGATTAGAAGGATTGATACAACAACAAAACGAACAAATGCTGCTGACCTATTTGCTTGCGGTTTCCGTGAATGATAGTGCCTCCTTTGCCACAAAAGCTGGACTATTAAAAGCAATAGACGACCTCAAAACGAAGGTGACAGCCCAACTTAAAAAAACTAAGAACAATACTCAAAAAGGATATTTACTTCTAACACTAGAAAGGATTAAATCACCCGAAAAAGCAAAAGCAACTTTGCATCAAACAGCACCTCCAGGAGCTCCTATAGGATGCGGTACGAATGAAAATTAGATTATAATTCATGACCACCAACCTGTTGGGTACCATTTGTTCTTAACACTTCTAAGTAAGAGGGCACACCAAAGTTTCGATTCAGCAGGAAGCAAAGTCGAAGTGTAGTTATTAAAACAATTGAATTGCAGTCAGTAGGTTAATGCTATCGTGATTCTGTTTTAAAGTAATGATGTAAACAAAAAAAGCCCCAAACGGGGCTTTTTCAATATCAATAATTCAAGTTTTTATTTACTCAAATACATTTTTCTTCTGGAGTACAATTCATAGAACTGATCGTCTTTCAAGTCATCAATAAACAAAATACTTTCTCCTGTCGATTTCATTTCTGGTCCTAATGCTTTATTGACATTGTGGAACTTACTGAAGGAGAAAACCGGTTGCTTTATCGCATATCCTTTCAATTGTGGGTTGAAAGTAAAATCAGTTACTTTATTGTGACCTAGCATTACTTTAGTCGCATAATTTACATACGGTTCTCCGTAGGCTTTTGCAATAAAAGGAACTGTACGAGACGCTCTAGGATTCGCTTCAATAATGTACACAATATCATCTTTTATCGCAAACTGAATGTTGATTAAACCAACGGTTCTCAAAGCCAACGCAATATTCTTAGTATGGTCTTTTATTTGTTGCATCACAAATTCGCCTAAGTTAAACGGCGGCAAAGTCGCGTTACTATCGCCAGAGTGCACTCCGCAAGGTTCAATATGCTCCATAATTCCTATGATGTACACATTTTCGCCATCGCAAATCGCATCGGCTTCGGCTTCTATCGCACCATCAAGATAATGGTCTAAAAGCAATTTATTTCCTGGAATCGTTTTCAATAAATTGATTACGTGTTCTTCCAATTCT
The DNA here is from genome assembly GCF_015751645.1 of Flavobacterium sp. CG_9.1. NCBI lineage: Bacteria > Pseudomonadati > Bacteroidota > Flavobacteriia > Flavobacteriales > Flavobacteriaceae > Flavobacterium > Flavobacterium sp. CG_9.1. The sequence continues at coordinate 141,229 of NZ_JADOVC010000007.1, read as the reverse complement.
TGTTTGTTGATTACAATTTTCATTCCCTGACCACCCAAGACATACGAAGGACGAATCAGTAAAGGAAAGTCTAACGTATCCGCTAAAGCGGAAGCTTCGTCAGCCGTTTCTGCAATTCCAAATTGTGGGAAAGGAATCTTCAATTCGGTTAACAATTCAGAGAAACGCCCTCTGTCTTCGGCTAAATCCAAAGCGTCAAAGCTCGTTCCAATAATTTTAATACCGTATTTAGATAGTTTTTCGGCTAATTTCAAGGCAGTTTGCCCTCCTAATTGCACGATAACGCCTTCTGGTTTTTCATGTTGGATAATGTCGTAAATATGTTCCCAAAAAACTGGTTCGAAATACAATTTATCGGCGGTATCAAAATCAGTAGAAACTGTTTCAGGATTACAGTTAATCATGATGGTTTCGTAGCCACATTCTTTGGCGGCAAGCACACCATGCACACACGAATAATCAAATTCTATTCCTTGTCCAATTCTATTTGGGCCTGACCCAAGAACAATTATTTTCTTTTTATCCGTTACTACGCTTTCGTTATCCACGTAACGTGTTCCGTCCGCTTTTTCAATTTCAGCTTCAAAAGTGGAGTAATAATATGGCGTTTTTGCTTTAAATTCAGCCGCACACGTATCTACCAATTTAAACACACGGTTGATATTCATTGTAGTTCGTAACGTATGTACTTGGCTTTCTAGACAACCCATCATGTGTGCAATTTGTCTGTCGGCAAATCCTTTTTGTTTCGCTTCCAGCAACAATTCTCTTGGTAAAGTATCTACTTTATAGTTTGAAATCTCTTTCTCTAATGTATAAAGTTCTTCGTATTGTTTCAAGAACCACATATCGATTTTAGTAATTTCATGAATGCGACTCAATGGAATTCCAAGGGCGATGGCATCATAAATCACAAAAACACGATCCCAACTAGCAAAAGTCAGTTTCTCAATAATTTGTTCGTAGTTGGTATATCCTTTTCCGTCTGCTCCAAGTCCATTTCTTTTGATTTCCAAAGATTGAGTCGCTTTGTGCAACGCTTCTTGGAACGAACGTCCAATTCCCATTACTTCCCCCACGGATTTCATTTGAAGTCCTAAAGTTCTGTCGGCGCCCTCAAATTTATCGAAGTTCCAACGCGGAATTTTCACAATCACATAATCCAAAGTCGGTTCAAATAAAGCTGATGTCGATTTAGTGATTTGGTTTTGCAATTCATCTAAATTGTAACCTAACGCTAATTTTGACGCAATTTTTGCAATAGGATACCCCGTTGCTTTTGATGCCAAAGCAGATGAACGAGATACACGAGGATTGATTTCAATAGCTACAATGTCTTCTTTATCATCAGGCGAAACGGCAAACTGCACATTACAACCTCCTGCAAAATTTCCGATGCTTCGCATCATCAAGATAGCATAATCGCGCATTCTTTGAAAAGTGCGATCCGATAATGTCATTGCTGGCGCAACCGTAATGGAATCTCCCGTATGAATTCCCATTGGATCCATATTCTCGATCGAACAGATAATCACAACGTTGTCGTTTTTATCTCTCAAAAGTTCCAACTCATATTCTTTCCAACCCATTAAAGCTTTATCAATCAACACCTCATGAATAGGCGATGCTTCTAAGCCTCTAGTTAAAAGTTCGTCAAAATCTTCTTTTTTATAGACAATTGCAGCTCCAGTACCACCAAGAGTAAACGAAGGACGTATTACTAATGGAAAACCAAATTCCTGTGCTATTTCTTTTCCTCTAAGGTAAGACGTACATATTTCAGCTGGTGCGGAGGGAACACCTATTTTTTTAAGCAATTGTTTGAACTGCTCTCTGTCTTCGGTAATATTAATTGCGTTTACGTCAACACCTATTAATTTCACACCAAAATCAGCCCATATTCCTTTTTCATCGGCTTCTAAACACAAGTTCAAAGCCGTTTGTCCGCCCATGGTAGGCAAAACGGCATCGATTTGAGGATGTGCTTTAAGGATTTCGATGATCGATTTAGTGGTTAAGGGCTTCAAGTAAATATGATCGGCCATGGATGGGTCGGTCATAATGGTTGCTGGATTGGAATTGATTAGGATAACTTCAATTCCTTCCTCACGGATAGAACGAGCAGATTGTGATCCCGCATAATCAAATTCACATGCTTGACCAATAACAATAGGACCTGAACCTATTATTAAAACTGATTTTATGGATGTATCTTTTGGCATTGTATAAGTAGTATTGTGTTGTGTAGTTGTTATTTCAAGAGACTAAAGTTATGGAAATCAAATCTTTTACTTGTAAATCTCCCTCTTTTTTTAACGAATAGGTATAAAAAAAGGCGATACTAAAAAAAGTAACGCCTTATTTATGTTTATACAAACATTATTTTTTGTGTCTTGGTTCGCAAGAAACAGTCAATTTATGTCTTCCTTTAGCTCTTCTTCTAGCAAGAACTTTTCTTCCATTCGCAGAAGCCATTCTGTCCATAAATCCGTGCTTATTTCTTCTTTTTCTTTTCGATGGTTGAAACGTTCTTTTGCTCATTGCTTTGTATCTTTAAAATCTTATTTATATGTCTTCTTATTTCGAATAACCGTTATTCTAAAACCGAGTGCAAATATACAAAGACTTTTTTTTCTCACAAGCAGTTTTGTAAAAATATTTTCAATTCATTTTACTATATTTGTGATCTTAAAATAAACACACTATGTTTCACAGAAATATTAAACTTATTATCGCCGGACTTATTATCCTTACTGGCATTTGGCAATTTACAGAAAGCAATATTGGTAACGGAATATTCCTTCTACTATTAAGTGCAATTCCTATTTTCCTTTACTTCAAAAATGAATTCATCTTATTGGCTTTCTTAAAACTTAGAAAACAGGATTTTGAAGGCGCTAAAAAATGGTTGGCTTACATCAAAAAACCAGAAACTGCTTTAATACAAAAACAACAAGGCTATTTTAATTACCTACACGGAATCATGCTTTCACAAACAAATATCAATCAAGCAGAGAAATATTTCAAGAAAGCGATCGAACTTGGTTTATCAATGGATATGGACTTGGCTGTAGCCAAATTAAACCTAGCCGGTGTTGCCATGACTCGTCGTCGTAAACTGGAAGCAACTTCCCTACTGAATGAAGCTAAAAAATTAGACAAACAAAACATGTTGAAAGATCAAATTACCATGATGAAAGATCAGATGAAAAAGATATAATTTTTTTTTCACTTCTAAAAAAGGGCCAAACGATACACATTTGGCCCTTTTTTAGTTTTAACGATTAGTATCCTTTTAAAGGAATTTCTATTTGATAAGTTTTACCCGTAGTATTGATTAGCTTCGTTTCCCTGAGCCAAGGATTGTGTATTTTTAAAATTTTATAATTAATTCCCTGTCTTTTTGCAAAAGCAACTAGATTAGTAATGGAATAATCTATTGTAACTTTTTTCGTCGGAATCATTTCATACTTATCCTTTTTATTGACTTCGAAACCAAATTTAGGTGGGTTCTTCATAATTTCTTTAAGCGCCATTATTCGGAACAAGTACCGACCAGTTTCCTCATTCATATACAAATCATAATAATTTGTTTCTTTTTGGAAATCTAATAATTTTTTAATTCCAACCAATCCCCTATTGTAGGAAGCGGCAGCTAATGTCCAAGAACCAAATTTTGCTTTAGCATTCAAAAGAAAATCGCAGGCTGCCTGAGTTGATTTTTCAAGATGATAGCGCTCATCTACATTCGTATTTACTTCCAAACCTATCTCCCTAGCGGTTTCCGGCATAAATTGCCATACGCCTCTTGCCCCGGCCTTTGACACAACATTTACTAATCCACTTTCTATAACTGCCAAATATTTAAAATCATCTGGAACTCCATTTTTCTTAAGAATGGGTTCTATTACTGGGAAAGCCCGATTGGCTCTCTTCAAAGCCAGAATCGTGTACGAATGGTAATTGGTATTCACTATTAATTCTCTATCAAATCGCTCTTTTACATCTGCAATTTTCAAAGGAGCCTCTTCCCCAGCAAAGTCAATTTTTTCTGGAAAATAATGCAGTTTTACTTCTTTCTCAACAACCTCTTTTTGAACTAATTCTGTATTAGGATTCTTGCATGAAGCGCTAAAAATCAACAAACCTCCTACCAAACACCGAACTGCGACAGTACGTACTATTTTAATTTTTCTCATTTTATTAGTTTAGCTGTTATTAATAAAAAAAAACAGCTTATTTATATTTTTGTTCTAACTTTTAATAATGCCAGGTAAATTCGTATTAAACCACCTGTATTTATTTAAAACCATAATATGCGTTCCTCCTTTTACTACGATGCAGTTCTTAATATTTTTTATAGGAAAAACATCATCCATATCGCCATGAATATGAATTACGGTTTCATCGACAACAGTTCTGTCCCATAAAACGACCTGTTCTACTGCCCAGTTTAAGTAGCGAACATCGCGAACGGAAAGAAATTTTTGATATAGTTTCAATCTTTGATTCACTTTATCCCCAAAAGAAAATTTAGCAAGAGTTTCGATATTGGCGATTAAACGCAATGGAATTAACTTATAGGCTTTAGTAGTTTTAGCAATCTTTAATCTTCGCGGAAATTCTGCATTGCTTCTTACACTTGAAACAATAATAACCTTGCGAGCGGCACTATATTTAGCCATTTCTTGAACCAAAATACCTCCAAATGAAACTCCAATTAAAACCGGATTTTCATGTTTGATTTTAGTGGCAATCCGCTTTGCATAATTCGTCAAGGATTCATTGTCTAGTGGAATTTCCCACTCTAATAAGTGTGTTTCAAATGTTTCTTTTGGAAGGACGATCCGCTCAAAAATAGCTGCACTTGCCGCCAAACCTGGCATTAAATAAACATGGATTTTACTCATAATTGTTTTAACGATTTTATAACAATATTCCACTTTTTTATAGCGAATTTTGTATAAAATTAATTTTTTTATCGGTAACCCTCCCATTATTTACTTTATATTATCAATAATTTATGACAATACAACTCTTCACATCAAATACCAGAGGCACGGCTGATTTTGGTTGGCTTAAAGCCAATTTCTCCTTTTCATTTGGAAATTATTTTAATCCTGAGCGACAACAATTTGGCATGTTACGTGTTTTAAATGACGATACTATTGCTGGCGGAACAGGTTTTGGCACCCATGCACACGCCAATATGGAAATCATTACAATCCCTCTTGAAGGTGGTTTGAAGCACCGCGACAGTATGGGAAACGAAGGGATAATTGGCTTTGGGGAAGTGCAAGTGATGAGTGCCGGTTCCGGAGTAGAACATTCTGAAATGAATGCCAGTCAGAAAGAAGAGGCAAAAACATTACAGCTATGGGTATTTCCTGAAACAGAAAACGTGACACCAAGATACGACCAGAAATCATTTGATATTGAAAATCAAATCAATACCTTTGTAAATATTGTTTCGCCAAAGGATCAAAATGATGGCAATGCACTTTGGGTTTACCAGAAAACCTTTTTCCACTTGGGAATTTTCGATAGCGACACCAATTCGAACTACACGGTCCGAATTCCTGAAAATGGTGTCTATTTATTTTTAATCGAAGGCGAAATAGAAATTGACAACCAAGTTTTGAAGGCAAGAGATGCCATGGGAATTACTAATTTTGACAACTTTAAAATCAAAGTTATTTCCAAATCAAAAATACTTTTGGTAGAGGTACCAATGAAATAAAGTTAATTATTATGGATTCAGTAATCCGCATGGAAATCACAGACAATACTTTTGCAAGACAATTTGAAACTACAGTAGAAGAAGGGTTGGTTTCGGTTGAATATTCATTCCAAGAGAGGAAAATATTTTTAACTAAAATAAATGTTCCAGAATCATTCGAAAATGAAGAATTCATATCTAGTTTCCTAAAAAACATCATGGAAATTGCTACGGAGCGAAAATTTAAAGTCGTGCCCATCTTACCTAAAATCGTGGTGTTTTTCAAGAAAAATCCCATTTATAAAGAATTACTTCCTCCTGGAATAAGGCTATAAAAAAGCGACTGCATATACTAGACTGCCCCCAAAAAGTTTGACACTATTTGGGGGCATTTTTATGAAAAGAAAAGTCAAACTTGAATGCGTAGAATCAGTCAAAAAATATGTTGTTCTAATTTTAATATTAAATACTTCGATCCTATTATAATTTAAATCAGAATACCAAACCAATCCGCTACTAAAAAAAATCGTACTCCTTCACCACTAATAACATAAATCAGCTTATTTAAACTTCAGATTGATTTGTGGAAATAAGAACTTTACAGGACACATCAGCGGTTCATTTAAAAGAAAAAACATAATAACAACAATTATTAAGAAAATCTTAATATCTTTGTAGTTGTTTAAACAACCTTATTATGAAAACTATTTATTCTATTGAAAATCTGCATACTATATTATCAGGAAGAACTCACTCTGCTTTCAATAGAGCATTACTGTCTAATTTCAGAAAAAACAATATCCTATTAACTAGAGAACAGTGGACGGTTTTGGGCGTTTTATGGAAAAATGACGGCTGTACACAACAAACCTTAGCAAATCAAACCTCCACAGACAAACCTGGTATAACGCGCTTAATTGATAATTTAGAAAAAGAAAACCTAGTAGAACGACATCCTGATACCAATGACAAACGATTGAAATTAATTTATCTCACACCCAAGGGAAAATCAATTGAAGAAGAAGTGTTGAATGTCGTCAATCAAACTCTCAAAGAGGCAGTAAAAGATATTGAATCCGAAAGGCTTCAAATAGTAAAAGAGACTTTCCAACAGATCTATGATAATTTAGAAACAAAAAAATAAGATGAAAAAATATTTAGCCCTTTCCGTCCTTCTGCTATTTTCATTTGCGACCAGTTATGCTCAAATAGAAGTTTCAACTTCCTTGCAAGAAGCAGTTCAAAAAGCAATTGAAAAGAACAGTTCTATAAAAAATAAAGAACTCGAAATCGAAAAACTAAACCTTCAGGAAAAGAGCGTTTGGAATAAATATATCCCAACTGTTGAAGCGAGTGCTATTTATTCTTATTATGACAATAAAACTACGATAGATCTTCCCACCACGACAGTGCCCATTATTAATAATCCGCTGTTTGAAGGCAAATCAACTTTCGATAATTATGGAAACATTTTTAATGGAGGTTTGATGGCAAAAACCGTTCTATTTAGCGGCATGCAAATTCCTAACGGGGCCAAAGCGCTGAAACAAAAAGCCATAGGAACGGAATACCTCAAAGAATCAGAAAAAGACGTTATTATAAAAGACGTCATTAATACTTTTGACCAAATTGCTTTATTAAATGAAGTGGAAAAACTCCTAAATGATAGTGAAAAAAGACTGGAAACAGAAACCAAAAGAGTTTCAAAAGCTATCGAACAAGGTCTTGCTATTCCTTATGACAGAGATAAAATAAAATTAGCTTCATTAGAATTGGGCTCAAAAAGAATAGAACTAGAAGGAAAACGCAAACTAGTCTATAGAAAAATCCGCTATCTTACTGGCTTTACGGATTCAGAGATAAATACTGTTCAATATAATTTGGTTCCTTATCTAATTACAGAAGAAAAATTAAATACCGAAAACAAACAGGAAATTAAAGCCTTAGAATCATTCAAGTTGGCGTACGAATATTTGTTAAAGAAAGAAAAAGGCACTTATCTTCCTACTTTAGGCGTTTTTGGAGGAGTCACTCATTCTAGTCTATTTAATGCAAATACGACAACTCCTATAATCACCGGCATAAATGCTGCGCTCTATTTAGGCTTAAATGAATTGACAATAAGTCCAAATTGGATGATTGGAGCAGGAATGAAATGGGAAGTATTTGCCGGTTTTGAACGAAAACACAAAGTTCATGAAGCCAAGATAAACATCGAACAAGTTCAAAACCAAATTGATGATACCAAAGAAAAATTGCAATTGCTCCTAGAAAACAACCTAGTAAACTATTCTGTTTTGAATCAAAAACTAGAAATAGTCTCGCAACAAGATAAAATCGCCAGTAACAATTTGAACTTAGCCATCAAACAATATAAAGAGGGCCTAATAAATATTTCTGAGCGTTTAGAAGCCGAAAATGATTCTTACAAAGCATCGCTAAACAAAATAAACACACTCATAGAGCAGCGATTGGCAGCTATTGAAACGATTATAGCAACAGGTGAATTAACAAAACATATTTCAAATTAAATGCAAGAAGCTATGAAAAAAATGATCACTTTGGTGGCAATCTCAACTTTACTTATGGGTTGTGGAAAATCAAAAAACGAGAATCAAATTCAAGGAAAGGTAGAAAAGGAACAAATTGCAGTCGTCAGTAAGATTCCCGGAAAGATTGTAAAAATATTTGTAAAAGAAGGTGATTTGGTAAAAAAAGGAGATACACTTGCCCTCCTTGACATTCCAGAAGTTGACGCAAAAAAGAATCAGGCAGAAGGCGCAGTTACTTCAGCAAGAGCGCAGTACAATATGGCTGTAAAAGGAGCAACTGAAAATCAGATTAAACAACTTGAAGCCAAAAAACAAGGACTAAAAGAACAATATGACTTTGCTCAAAAATCCATAAAACGTTTGAGTAATATGCTCAAAGACTCCTTGGTTTCACAACAAACTTATGATGAAACATTTGCCAAATATCAAGGGGCACAGGCTCAATATGCAGCAGTGCAAGCAGAATTAGACGAAGCAAAAAGAGGCGGACGAATTGAGCAACAAACTATGGCTCTTGGCCAACAAGACAAGGCTATTGGCGCATTACAGGAAGTAGAAACTGCTGACAAAGAACGCTATATCCTTGCTCCCCAAGATATGAGTATCGAAACCATTACATTAAACTTGGGCGAGCTTGCATTACCGGGATATACTTTGTTTAACGGTTATATAACGGATAGTATTTACTTCCGTTTTACCGTCGCGGAAAGCCAATTGGATAAAGTAAAAAAAGGACAGGAAATAACAGTTCATGTTCCCTACAAAAAGAAAGACCTTAAAGGAACTGTCACTATAATAAAACAATTAGGAGCTTATGGAAATATTGCAACTGCTTATCCTGATTATGAAATGCAGGAAAGTTTGTTCGAAATAAAAGTAACTCCTTCGAATGGCGAAGAAGCAAAAGACCTGATTACAAAAACCACTGTAACTTTATCCCTATAAATTATGCAAAACTTCCTGTCACTTCTCAAAAGAGAATTCAAACTCTTTTGGCAGAATAAAGTACTACGATTGCTTTTTATTGGAGCCCCATTGCTTTATGGTATTTTGTTAGGCTACGTTTATGGCAAGGGAAAAGTAACTGATTTACCCATTATTGTGGTCGATGAAGATCGCAGTGAAATGAGTTCAAAAGCATTGCAAATGTTTGACGATAATGAAGTCCTTAATATCACTTCATTATTATATGACCAAAGTAATCTTTCCCAAATCGCCATAGACAAAGAAGCGGCATGCGTAGTGATTATTCCCAAGGGATTCGAAAAAATGGTATTGACAAAAAAATATCCTGAAATTGTAACGATTGTAAATACCTCAAATGTTTTAACTGCCAATTATGCTTCTACGGCTTTGCAAGTTTGTTTAGGGACCTTAAAAGCTGGAATCCAAATAGAAACGTTACGCAAACAAGGAGTACCGGAAAATTTGGTTGCAACACAATACGAACCGTTTAAAACAACATTCGTAAAAAAGTTCAATCGAAGTACGAACTACATGTATTTTCTTTGGCCTGGAGTATTAGCAGCTGTTTTGCAACAAGTTTTATTACTGGGTTTAGCGTTGGCATTTGCATCAGAATATGAAAATGGTACCTTCAAGGAATTAGTTGAAAAATGTCCCTCGTTACTAAAATTAATGAGCGTGAAAATTATTCCTTATTTGATTATGAGCTTCGGACTGTGGCTATTGTATTGGTTATTTACTTTGTGGTTCAGAATTCCTTTCTATGACAATCTGCTTCCGCTTACGTTTGTCGCAGGAATATTTGTGATTTCTGTGTGCTTCATCGGAATTTTAGTCAGTATTCTGGTTCCGAACCAGCTAAAAGCAACTGAGATCTTAATGGTAATTGCTACACCGAGTTTTATTTTAAGCGGTTTTACCTGGCCTTTAAGTCAGATGCCTGTTTGGGTGCAAGGCATAGCCAATTGCATTCCTTTAACCCATTTCTTAAAAGCTTTCCGGGTTTTAATTATCGAAAACGGTACACTTTCACAAACTTATAGCTCTATCTGGAATATGATCGTGATAGGCCTAGTTTGCGGTTTTTTAGCTTATATCGCTCTGTATTTCAAAAGAAAAAACATCCTAAAGGAAATTTAATTCCCTACTTTACTAAACACAAAAGGCATAAGAATTCATTTATGCCTTTTTTATATCTATAAACAGTTATTCAAAATCTATTTTCTAAACACTATTTCTCGATCTCTTTCATGCTATCTATCTTCTTGTGCGCCAAGAAACCCGTGATATCTTCAAAATGCTCCACTACTCTTTTATTTCCAAACTCAAAAACCTTTGTCGCTAATCCGTCAAGGAAATCCCTGTCGTGAGAAACTAAGATTAAAGTTCCATCAAAATCACGTAACGCATCTTTGATAATATCTTTAGTTTTCATGTCCAAGTGATTCGAAGGTTCATCAAGAATCAATAAGTTTACTGGTTCCAGCAACAATTTAATCATTGCTAAACGTGTTTTTTCTCCACCAGAAAGCACTTTTACTTTTTTAGTCACATCATCACCATGAAACATAAAAGCGCCTAAAATATCTTTGATTTTTGTTCGAACATCACCAACGGCAATATCATCAATAGTTTCAAAAATAGTAGCGTTTTCATTTAATAAAGAAGCTTGATTTTGCGCAAAATAACCAATTTGTGCATTATGACCAATTTCTAAACTACCACCATTGATTTCAATCTCTTTCATGATTGCTTTAATCATCGTCGATTTTCCTTCCCCATTTTTGCCTACGAAAGCCACTTTCTCTCCTCTTTCAATAACAATATTAGCGTCTTTAAAAACCACATGTTCACCGTATGATTTAGATAAATCTTTTACAATTACCGGATATTGTCCCGAGCGTACTGCTGGCGGAAATTTTAATTTTAATGCTGATGTATCTACTTCATCAACCTGAACGATGACTAATTTCTCTAACATTTTGACACGCGATTGTACCGCATCCGTTTTAGAAAATGTTCCTTTGAAACGATCAATAAAAGTTCGGTTGTCTGCAATCATACGTTGTTGTTCATCGTATGCTTTTTGCTGATGCACGCGTCTGTCTTTTCGCAATTCCAGATAATGAGAATACTTTGCTTTATAATCATAGATTCTTCCCATTGTTACCTCAATCGTTCTGTTGGTAATATTATCTACAAAAGTTTTATCGTGAGAAATTACCACAACGGCTTTGGCCGAATTAATCAAGAAATCTTCCAACCACTGAATACTTTCAATATCCATGTGATTGGTAGGCTCATCTAGCAAAATTAAATCTGGTTTTTGCAGAAGGATTTTGGCCAACTCAATTCGCATTCTCCAACCTCCTGAAAACTCAGAAGTCTGTCTGTTAAAATCTTCGCGCATAAATCCTAAGCCAACTAAAATCTTCTCTACTTCAGCCTCATAATTCACTTCCTCAATCGCGTAGAATTTCTCACTTAAATCAGAAACCCTTTCGATTAATTTCATGTAGGCATCACTTTCATAATCAGTACGAATGGTCAATTGCTCGTTAATTTCATCAATCTCCGCTTTCATTCCAAAAATTTCTCCAAAGGCCTTCGACGTTTCTTCCATCACCGTAGCACCGTCCGTAGTTAATAAATGCTGAGGCAAATAAGCTACTACAGCATCTTTTGGCGCCGAAATATTTCCTGTTGAAGGTTTGCTTTGCCCTGCAATTATTTTAAGAAGCGTTGATTTACCTGCTCCATTTTTGCCCATAAGGGCAATTTTATCATTTTCATTAATAGCAAAAGAAACGTCGCTAAAAAGGGTAGTTCCACCAAATTGTACTGAGATATCGTTAACTGTAATCATTGAAATGTAGATTTGTAGATTCGGCTGTTTGTTACGCTGAAAACCGATTTATTTTAAAAAGTGCAAAGATAGATTAATTAAGTAATTGGTGTACTAAAAAATAAGAGCTTCTAGAAAACAGAATAAATTCTGCTATCTAGAAGCTCTTAAAGTGCATGTATACTAAAGGGCTACTCTTCTTTCTTTTTATTTATCGTATTCCAAATATGGGCATTTGACACCCCAATATCTTCTGGATGAAAAACAGGGTCAATTCCTGCTTTTCGTTGTTTTTCGTAATCCTTTAAGGCTAACAATGCTGGCTTTTGTAAAAGAAGAATGGCAATAATATTGAACCAAGCCATTAATCCCACTCCTAAATCACCAATATTCCAAGCCAATTTTGCTTGATTGATGGAGCCATACATAATCACTACCATCATAAACACTTTCAGTAGATGAGTAAAAATAGGAGATTTCAAATTCCTAGTCAAATACGAAATGTTTGTCTCAGCAATATAGTAGTACGCCAATAGAGTCGTAAAAGCGAAGAAAAACAATGCAATGGCCACGAAATAAGAACCAAAACCAGGCAAAACACTGTCCATTGCTGTTTGTGTAAATCCGGGACCAGCCAATACATTTTGTGCTCCTTGATACAAATAGTTGGTAGCTCCATCGGGACCTGATTCTGGATTCAGCACATTATATTTTCCCGTAATCAGTAACATAAATCCAGTAGCTGAACATACTAGCAACGTATCAATATAAACCGAAAAGGACTGAACTAACCCTTGTTTAGTAGGATGCGAAACATTTGCTGCAGCAGCAATATGCGGTGCTGTACCCTGACCTGCTTCATTCGAATAAATCCCTCGTTTCACCCCCCACTGGATTGCTAACCCAAAAACTGCTCCAAAACCAGCTTCCATATTAAAAGCACTTTTAAAAACTAAGGCGATTACACCAGGAAGCTTATCAATATCAATTGCTATAATAATCAGTACAATAACAATATAAGCGATTGCCATTATCGGTACGACAAATTCGGTGAATTTTGCGATTCTTTTTACACCACCAAAAACGATAGCACCAAATATCAAAGCCACCGCTAAACCTGACTTCCAAGTCTCAATTTCAAATGCATTCTGTATTCCGTCTGAAACAGAATTAGCTTGAACACCTGGCAACAAGACTCCTGCAGATATAATAGAAACTACTGCAAATAAGACCCCAAACCATTTTACACCTAAACCTCGCTCAATGTAAAAAGCAGGTCCTCCGCGAAATTCTCCCAAATGCTTTTCCTTATAAATTTGGGCTAATGTAGCCTCAACAAAAGCGGTACTTGCTCCAAAAAAAGCCACCATCCACATCCAAAATAAGGCTCCAGGCCCTCCAAAAGCTATTGCTGTAGCAACCCCTGCAATGTTTCCTGTACCTACTCTGCCTGCCAAAGACATTGACAAAGCCTGAAAAGATGAAACTCCAGACTCGGAACTCTTACCGTCAAACAATAACCTAAACATCTCTTTAACATGACGTATCTGTAAAAAACGCGTTCTTAAAGAAAAATATAACCCAGTCCCCAAACACAAAATAATTAGCGCATTACTCCATACAATACCATTTAACATCCCAATAATCTCTTCCATAAATCTTTTTTATTTAATAATCTAAACTGAGTAAATCGTACTTGTTTTCTAATTATTTTTATAAAAATAAAACATTAAGCCTCAAAAAACTAACTCCGAAGCACTTAAAAGCCTTTTGAGAATACAATTGACTAACAATCAATCCTTAATAAATTAGAAAACAGAGTGCAATAAAAGTATTATTTTATAGTTTTGTATTTGAAATACAGGTCTTTGCATAATCAAACAGCTAAAAAGAAAGTTACCTAATTTCGCAGCTGTTTATTTTTGCGAGAATGCCGCAGATTATGCTGCTGATGACATGCTGGTCCAACGCAATTGAAGAAATAAGAGAAACTATTTTATAAACGGAACCATGAAAAAAAAACTAACTATACTTCTTTTATGCAGTTTCCATTTTATTGTTGCGCAAGGCAACCAAGAAATTGTTAAGAAAGCTTACGAAATACAGACAAAATGGGGTTTTAAGGCTAAAAATAAAAACATTATAACCTTAATTGATTTTTCAAAATCAATTGAGGAAGCAAGACTTTATGTTATTGATTTAAAAAATAGTAAAATACTACTTGAAAGCAATGTCGACCATGGTTCAGGCTCAGGCACTGGACTGACACCTACTTTATTTAGTAATACTGAAGGAAGCAACGCAACTTCTCTTGGGTGTTATGTTACTTTACAAACGTATAAAGGTACATGGGGTTATTCTTTGCGATTAAATGGCCTAGAGAATGACAAAAACTCCAATGCTTTAAAAAGAAACATCGTGGTCCATTCCTCAAAAAGAATGTATAGTAAATTCAGCTTAGGGTGCTTCTCAGTTCCTGACAAGAATGCTATTATGCTGATTGACTTAATCAAAAATGGCTCCCTCGTTTATGCCTATCAATAAAAAACCTAAAAAGCATCGATTAGGAGGCTTTTTAGGTTTTTTCACTATTCTTAAATAAAGACTAAAGTTGGAATTCAAGTTGATTTAAAAGGAATTCATTCTTAAGTATCAAAAAAACTACTCTTTCCTCCACTTTTTAGATTCCTCAAAAATATGTTCTAAAATAGCCGCTTCTCTTTCATCGAATTCCACATTCCTGCGACTCATGACTAATCGAGCGGTTTCAAAAGCCTTTTTGGTGATATAAGTCGTAAAACCAGAAGCACCTCCCCAAGAAAAACTAGGCACAAAATTGCGTGGAAATCCACTGCCAAAAATATTAGCACTTACTCCTACAACCGTTCCCGTATTGAACATGGTGTTAATCCCACATTTACTGTGGTCTCCCATCATCAAACCACAAAACTGAAGTCCTGTTTTTGCAAATCCTTCGGTTTCATAACTCCACAATTTTACTTCTTCGTAGTTATTTTTTAGATTCGAATTATTACTGTCGGCACCAATATTACACCACTCCCCAAGAACAGAATTTCCTAGGAATCCGTCATGACCTTTATTGGAGTATGCAAACAAAATCGAATTATTAACTTCACCGCCTATTCTGGAATGTGGACCCACGGTTGTAGCTCCATACACCTTAGATGCCATTTTTACAACTGCATTTTCGCACAAGGCAAAAGGCCCTCTGATGACAGATCCTTCCATAATTTCAGCATCTCTGCCGATATAGATCGGACCCGTAGATGCGTTTAAAGTAACAAATTCTAACTTTGCTCCTTCTTCTATGAAAATATTTTCAGGAGCAATTACGTTGACACTTTTTGGAATGGGCTGTGATCTTCTATCCTCTATTAAATATTCAAAGTCTTCTCGAATTGCTGCATCATTCTTAGCAAAAATATCCCACGTATTTTGAACTGTCAAACAGTCCTCATTATATTCTATAATCTCGTAAGCATCAAAATCTACTTCTTCCTGGTCTTCATTGGTATAAAAAGCAATTACTTCATCTCCCTTAAAAATAGCTTGATTTGGTTCTAGATTACTTACCATTTCGACCAAAATATTGTTTGGAAGAAAAGAAGCATTTATCATTACATTCGTTTCTAATTCCACCATTGGAAACTTTTCAGACAAATATTCTTCTGTTAATGTAGTTGTGGTAGATCCCAAACGCATTTCCCACTTTTGACGAATCGTCATAATACCGATTAAAATATCAGCAACTGGACGCGTGAACGTAAAAGGCAACAAGGCGTTTCTAGATGGTCCGTCAAAAAGTATGTAATTCATAAAATTGTTTATTTGTTGATTCGGTTATTTGTTGATTAAAAATTAATTCAAACAATTTCCCTTTTTATAATATTGACTTCAAAGTTACAAAGTTTTCAAATATAAAATAAAAAAGCCCTCCAAAAAGGAGGGCTTTGATGTATTTAAAAACGAGCTTTTATTATTTAGCGTGTTTCGCGTATTTAGTTTTGAACTTGTCAATACGTCCTGCAGTATCAATAAGTTTAGATTTACCTGTGTAAAAAGGGTGAGACGTTCTAGAGATCTCCATTTTTACAACTGGGTATTCAACACCGTCAACTGTTAATGTTTCTCTTGTATCTGCAGTAGATTTAGTGATAAAAACTTCGTCATTTGACATGTCTTTAAATGCAACTAATCTGTAATTTTCTGGGTGAATTCCTTTTTTCATCTTGTTAATCTTTTTTTATTTGTTAATTATAAGTTGTCTTGAAGCTTTTCTTCTAACAGAAAAGGTATAAACACCTCATAACTTTTTGTTTTACACTATTATTTTGAGTTTGCAAATTTACAATTATTTTTCAATAAACAAATCTTTGAAACACTTTTTTTATATAATTGTAAAAACCGATTTTTAGCTCTGAATATATTGGGAATTGTTATATTTGTCGACTAATTCTAAAACAACCAAAATGATCAACGAAATTATTAAAAAGAATGGAATAACCTTTGGAGTAGCCATCGGAATTGTTTCTGCATTAATTACAGCAACAATATACGCTATTGATTTAAATTTGTTCACTTCTTGGTGGATTGGCGTTTTGAGTATTTTAACCTATCTCGTTTTGGGAATTGTCTTGCTTTCTAAAACAAAAAGAAAACTGAACGGTGTTTTCTCTTTCAAAGATGCTTTTACAACGTACTTCATAGCCATACTAATAGGTATATTGATTTCTACTCTTTTTAATATTCTTTTATTTAATTTCATTGATCCTTCAGCTAAAGATACTTTAAGTGAATTAATGATTAAGTACACTGTAAATATGATGCAGAAGTTTGGAACACCAGCATCAGCCATCAATGAAGCCATAGCTAAATTAAGAGAAAATAATCCTTATTCTACTGTAGAATTACTTAAAGGTTCTGTTTTTAGTATTGTTTTTAGTTCAATTTTTGGTTTAATTTTGGCGGCATTCTTTAAAAGCAAATCCACACAAGAATAAAAATTAATGAATTTATCCATACTCATACCGCTTCTAAATGAAGAGGAATCGCTTAGTGAACTTTACAATTGGATCATCAAAGTGATGCAATCTCATAATTACACCTACGAAATCATTTTTCTAGATGACGGAAGTACGGATAATTCATGGAATATAATTGAAGGGTTTGCCGTTGAAAACTCAAATGTAAAAGGCGTTCGATTCATGAAAAATTTTGGCAAATCACAGGCTTTGCATGCTGGTTTTGCAAAAGCCCAAGGTGATGTCATCATTACCATGGATGCCGATTTACAAGACAGTCCAGAGGAAATTCCAGGATTGTACGATATGATTATCAACGGGAAATATGATTTAGTTTCCGGTTGGAAAAAGAAACGTTACGATTCCGTAGTAGCAAAAAACTTGCCTTCGAAATTATTTAATTGGGCGGCGAGAAAAACATCTGGTGTAGAATTGAATGATTTCAATTGTGGATTGAAAGCTTATAAAAATATTGTTGTAAAAAACATTGAAGTTTCGGGTGAAATGCACCGATACATTCCAGTTTTGGCTAAAAATGCCGGTTTTGGAAAAATTGGCGAAAAAGTAGTACAGCATCAAGCTCGGAAATATGGTGAAACTAAATTTGGCATGGAACGTTTCATTAATGGATTCTTGGATTTAATTACCATTTGGTTTCTGTCTCGTTTTGGCAAAAGACCGATGCACCTTTTTGGCGCTATGGGTTCCTTCATGTTTATCATTGGATTTGTGCTTGCGGGATATATTGGCGTTTCCAAATTGTACCACATGTACAATGACATGCGCTATAGTCTGGTAACGAATAATCCTTGGTTTTTTATTGCATTGACCACGATGATTTTGGGAACACAACTATTTTTGGCTGGATTTCTAGGTGAAATCATTTTGCGAACAAAAAATAATGAAGAGCGTTATAAAGTTTCGAGTGAAGTTAATTTTTTATAATTTAGACTTCTTGGTAGCAGGTACTGATATAAAAAACAGCTCCCTTAAGATTTCGTTTTTAAAGTCACTGAAATAAAGTTTACTAGTATGAGGTCGCAAATTGTGACCTCAAACGAAGTAGAATTAAGATATATACCCTCTTCCTTTACTGAAAACGGAGCGATAAATTTTTTGAGTGCCGTAAACAGCAATAAGGCAATTAGGAATTGAAAATCATTTTCCAGATATTTATGAAGCCGTAAATTATCTTGAAGATAAATATGTTGATGCAAAAATCGATACCGAAAAAAAATAAAATTGGTTGCAAAAAATAATTTTCTATCACCTACTAACTAGCCCTGATAGCAGTGAAAATCCTTTTATGCTGGGGTTCAGCATAAAAGATTGTAACGCATAGCAGGATTAAGCTCCTAAAAAAAACAATTAGATTTAAATTTAAACTCCGAATTTAGAAACTAAAAAAAAATACAGCATGGAAATCAAACAAAACATTTTAGATGCAGTAAATGAGTGGTTAACACCAACATTTGATACCGCTACGCAGGAAGCGATTAAAGAATTAATGACTACCTCTCCAAAAGATCTAGAGGAGAGTTTTTACAAAAATCTTGAATTTGGAACTGGCGGAATGCGCGGTATTATGGGCGTGGGGAACAATCGCATCAATAAATATACGCTGGGAAAAAGCACGCAAGGACTTTCAGATTATATGCACACGGCCTTTCCTAACCAGCCTTTGAAAGCCGTTATTGCTTATGATTGTCGTCATAATAGTGATACACTAGCCAAATTAGTTGCAGATGTTTTTAGTGCTAATGGAGTTGAAGTGTATCTATTTTCCGATATGAGACCTACTCCAGAATTGTCCTTTGCTGTGAAACATTTGGGTTGCCAATGTGGGATTGTGCTTACGGCATCCCATAATCCACCTGAATATAACGGATACAAAGTATACTGGCAAGATGGTGGACAAATCGTACCGCCAGAAGACGAAGGCATCATCAATGTTATTGAAAATTTAAATTACAATCAGATTAAATTTACTGCAAATGAAAATTTGATTCATTATATTGATACAGAAATTGATAAAGCTTTTATCAAATCGACTATCGAAAATGCGAGTTTTGGTACTTCGGCTGAAGCCAAAAAAGAGCTGAATATTGTTTTCACCTCTTTGCACGGCACTTCTATAAAATTAGTTCCTGATACTTTATCGCAAGCGGGTTATCCTAATGTGAATATTGTAGAAGAACAACGAGTACCTAATGGGGACTTCCCTACCGTTAAATCTCCAAATCCTGAAGAGCCAGAAGCATTGACAATGGCTTTGGCCTTGGCAGACAAAACCAATTCGGATATTGTAATTGGGACGGATCCTGATTGTGATCGATTGGGAGTTGCGGTTAGAAATAACGAAGGTAAAATGACCTTGCTGAACGGAAATCAAACTATGATTTTGATGACTGCCTTTTTACTGGAACAATGGAAAAAAGCGGGGAAAATCAACGGAAAACAATTTGTAGGATCTACCATAGTTTCGACCCCGATGATGATGGAATTGGCAACAAACTACGATGTGGAATGCAAAGTGGGATTGACCGGCTTTAAATGGATTGCCAAGATGATCAAAGACTTTCCAGAGTTAGAATTCATAGGCGGTGGCGAAGAAAGTTTTGGATACATGGTTGGTGATGCTGTACGTGATAAGGATGCTGTTGCGGCTACTTTATTGATTTGCGAATTAGCGGCTCAAGCCAAAGCAAAAGGAAGTACCGTTTATAAAGAACTCCTTACATTGTATGTTGATAACGGATTTTACAAAGAACATTTGGTTTCATTGACTAAAAAAGGAATGGACGGTTTACAAGAAATCAATCAGATGATGATTGACATGAGAGAAAATCCAATGAAAGAAATCAACGGCCAACGTGTCATTATGCTGGAAGATTACCAATCTTCAATCGCTAAAAACTTGTTGGATGGAACCGAATCAACAATGGTCATTCCAAAATCGAACGTATTGATTTATTACACCGAAGACGGCTCAAAAATATGTGCTAGACCAAGTGGAACGGAGCCAAAAATTAAATTCTATATCAGTGTAAATACCGAACTGGATGCTGTAGAAGATTTTGACGATGTAGAAAGCATTTTAAACGAAAAGATTAAAAATATTATTATTGCAATGCAGTTGAACTAATGGATAAAAGTTTATTAAAATTATTGCCTTATACAAAACCTTATAAATCGCACATCATTTGGAATGTGATCTATAATATTTTGTACGCTTTATTCAGCACTATTTCTATGTTAACATTACTTCCAGTGCTGGAAGTGCTTTTTGGCAAAACAAAAGCCGTACTTACAAAACCCATATATACTGGAATAGGTGATATTAAACAATATGGTACTGATTACATGTATTATCAAATTTCTACATTGACACAAGGCAACAGCATACAAGTAGCCTTGTTATTTGTAGTTTTAATGGTAATAACGACCTTTTTATTCAAGAACTTATTCAACTTTTTAGCCTCACATCACATTATGCACCTAAAGAATGGTGTGTTAAGAGATTTGCGAAAGTCAATGTATGATAAGATTATAGAATTACCCATTTCTTATTATTCGGAGAAAAGAAAAGGGGATATTATGGCACGCATGCTGGGTGATGTCAACGAAGTACAAAACTCCTTTTTCTCTATTTTAGAACTAGTTGTAAAAGAGCCGCTAACCATTATTTTCGCGCTAGTTACCATGTTTATTCTTAGCGTAAAACTGACCTTATTTGTTCTGATTTTCCTACCAATTTCTGGCTGGATTATTTCCAAATTAGCTAAAAATCTGAGAGCCAAATCTCTAGAAGCTCAAAAAGAAAGTGGCTTCTTGATTTCAATTGTCGATGAAACATTAGGAGGATTAAAAGTAATCAAGAGTTATAATGCCGAACCTAATTTCAAAAGCAGATTCAATGATTCGGTTACACGCTTATTAAATTTAACAAACAGTATAGGAAGTAAAAACAACTTAGCTACACCTTTGAGTGAATTTCTAGGTGTAACAACAATTGCCATGCTACTTTTTTATGGTGGTAGTTTAGTTTTAATAGACAAAACACTTGAGGGATCGGCTTTTATTGTATACTTAACCTTGGCTTTTAATATTCTTACTCCCGCCAAAGCAATTTCTAAAGCTTCTTATGCTGTGAAAAATGGTTTAGCAGCAGCAGAACGTGTTTTTGAAGTTTTAGAAGTGGAGAACGAAATCACCTCTAAGGAAAATGCGATTCAAAAAAACACGTTTGAATCAGACATCACCATTAAAAACATCAACTTTAAATATGAAGACGAAAATGTGCTAAAGAACTTTTCGCTTCAAGTTAAAAAAGGACAAACAGTTGCACTTGTAGGACAATCTGGTAGCGGAAAAAGTACGATTGCTAATTTATTAACCCGTTTTTACGATGTAAATGAAGGAACAATCGCTATTGACGGGACCAATATACAAGATCTAGACTTGCAGTCACTTCGCGGATTAATGGGTTTAGTTACACAGGATAGTATTTTATTTAATGACACTATAAAAGCAAATATTTCATTAGGAAAATTAAACGCTACCGATGACGAAATTATCGAGGCGTTGAAAATTGCCAATGCCTATGAATTCGTTAAAGATTTACCAAAAGGTATTCATACCAACATTGGCGACAGCGGAAACAAACTTTCTGGTGGTCAGAAACAACGTTTGTCAATTGCACGTGCAGTACTGAAAAATCCTCCAATTATGATTTTGGATGAAGCGACCTCAGCACTAGATACCGAAAGCGAAAAATTTGTTCAAATCGCCTTAGAAAACATGATGCAAAACAGAACTTCGATTGTAATCGCCCACCGATTATCTACAATTCAAAAAGCAGATGTAATTGTTGTAATGCAAAAAGGTAAAATAGTAGAGCAAGGAAACCACGAAGAACTAATCGCTTTAAATGGCGTGTATAATAAATTAGTCACGCTGCAGTCTTTTGAGTAGCAGCGAGATGTAGGAAGTAGTATTATTTTTTAAAGTTAAAATAAAAAAAATGTACATCAAAAATCCAACGCTAAAACTCCCTGAAAATCCAAACACCGTTGTTTGGAAATACCTAGACTTATCTAAGTTTTTGGATTTATTAATGTCTGAAAAGCTATTCATGTCACGATCTGATAAATTCGAAGATCAATATGAAGGTACTTTTAGCGAACCCACTTTTGAAGAAATAAAAAAGCTTTCGATAGACAATCCTGATTTTTTGAACTATTATAAAACACATCGGGAAAAAGTAGCCGTCAGCAGCTGGCATATCAATGAATATGAATCCTTTGCCATGTGGCAAATTTTCACGCAAAACAGTGAAGGTTTAGCCATTCAATCTACCATTGGGCGTTTGCAAAAAGCCTTGGCTCCGGAAGTAAATTTCAATCAATATATTGGACAAGTAAATTACATCGACTACAAGAAAGAGCACATTCCGTTTGATGATTTATTTTTTCCCTTTTTATTCAAGCGCAAAAGTTTTCAATATGAAGGTGAAGTACGTATCCTTACTGATATTGGTGAAAGCGAGATTAAAATTAATGAAGGATTGAAAATCAATGTGGACATCAATGTATTAATCGAAAAAATATACATTCATCCCAAATCCGAGAACTGGTATAAAAACCTTGTGATTCAATTAGTAAAACAGTTGGGTTTTGATTTCAAAATTGAAAAATCAGATTTAGAGAGTGATATTTTGATTTAAAATCAGTGCTTCTAAACTGGCTCGTAACCAATTATTTTCCATTCCTTATTTGACAAATCGATATAGTAATAGTTAACGACATCATTTTTATCAAATTCACCATTTTTATTGGTATCCTCAACGGTTCGAAAGTACAATCGGTTTTTAGATCCAATCAATTTCCAATCGATTAATTCTTGAAAATCAGATGACATCTTAGTGAATCGCTCACCACTAATATCGCTTAAATACAATGCTTTAATATCACTTGTGTCTAATTTTCCATCCTTATTCGTGTCCATATCTACCATGGTGTAGACCATAATTTGGTTATTGGTCTTATCCGCAACCGACTTCAAATAGGTTGCTGTTTGAATCAAAACAGGTCTTTCGGTCAATTTTCTAATAGAATCTGAATCTACCTTTTGAAATTTTATATTCTGTAAAAAACCGGTGATTTCATATTCGCCGTAGTTTGAGATGGTAAAACTCAAATCATTGACACTAGAGGAACCGTATCTAGATTTTACTCCTCGCTCCCGAATACTTAAATCTGCAATAGGATGAAGCAGGTAGTCCGTACCTTCCATTTGAAGTGGCAAATCGGCAATTTGTATTTGAGTAGAATCAGCTTTGCTTAATTCTTTTGATCTATTTGTGCCATCATAAGTAACTTTTGGTCTTTCGACTTCCTCTTTACAACTTGTTAAAAGTAAAATTGTAATTCCTATTATTGTGATGTGTATTTTTTTCATGTTGTTGTACTATTAAAATTCAAATGTAATCATTTTTAAAAATGGTAACGCCATTCAATACTTGATTTAACTAATAAAAATTGGACCCTACCTTCGTTAGAATTCCCCATTACAACTTCGCTGTCAATTTTACATTAAAAACTCTGGTGGTCATATAATTAGGAATTGCATATTGATTTTTCGAATACACATCCCGAACCCAAGTATTGGTAATCGCATTTTGATTGTCAAAAAGATTAAAAATTTCTAAGCCTATTGCCAACTCTCTAAAATCTTTCAACCAGCCCGTATTATTTTCCTTTTTAGTAGCATGATCAATAAAAACCTTAGAAAAACCTACATCTACACGGCGGTAATCATTCAATCGGTTTTGGTATAAATAGGGATCGGCATACGAGGGGGAACCGCCAGGTAATCCCGTGTTGTAAACTAAATTCAAATATAATTTTATACTTGGAATGGCAGGCATATAATCTTGGAACAAAAGTCCAAATTTCAATCTTTGATCCGTGGGTCTTGCAATAAATCCTTTTTCATTGCTATTTTCTTCCGTTTTCAAATAACCAAAACTAAACCACGATTCTGTTCCAGGAACAAATTCCCCATTCAAGCGCACATCTAACCCTTGTGCATAAGCCGTAGCATCGTTATTAGCAGCATATCGAATCCGAACATTGTCTATTGTATAGGTATTGACATTTGTTAGCGCTTTATAATACAGTTCTGAAACCAATTTAAAAGGTCGATTCCACATTTTGAAACTATAGTCATTCCCCAAAACAACATGAACCGATTGCTGCGCTTCCGTATTAGGTTGCACTTTTCCATTACTATCTCTTAACTCCCTGTAAAATGGTGGCTGATGGTATAATCCTCCTGAAAGTCTAAAGACCATATCTTTCTCCCAATCTGGTTTAATGGCAAATTGCGCTCTAGGGCTGAAAGTTGTTTGGGATTTTCCTATAATAGTTGCTCCTGAAACTTCCCAATTGTGCATTCGGACGCCAGCATTATACCAGACCTCACTAGTCCCAATATTGGATTTCATACTCCACTGACCATAACCTGAGAATCTATTAATGGAATTAAAATTAGTCGCACGGATATTTTGATACGGGACAAGTGGCCCGGTGTAAGGCGAATACGGCTGATTATTTTTTGGCAAATCTATAATTGGCGGATTCAAAGAAAAACCGGCCGAATCAATAACTTCCCACTCAATTATTCTGTCCCGAATGGATTCTCGCGTGTATTTAATTCCCCATTCAAATTGGCTTTCTTTCCAATCATGAAATCCTTTGATTTCGGTATTTACAATCAAGGCATCCAAATCATTACGAGCATGACTCAGCTGAGAACCAATTCCTCTCGTAAAAGCTACGTCACCAAACGTTTCAGAACCTATACTGGCATCAACGTCGCCAAGGCGGTATTGCGCAAAAATGTCAAAATATTCTTGTTCTAAAGTATGAAACATAGACCCTATGAATTTCAGGGTAAAATTATCTGAGACGTTGAAGGTTGTTTTTAAAGCTCCAAAATAAGTATCGTATTTATCCTTTTCTTGACCTTCATAAAAAACAGTAAGCGCCATAGGATTGTCTATCGTTCCAAATTTAGTCTGTCTTGTTAAGGGCTGATATTGGTATTTATTTTGAGAAATATTCCCTAGTAAACTCCACTGCCATTTAGCGGAGGCTTGATAATTGATATTGGTTTGTACATCAGCAAATGATGGCGTAAAATTAGTTTGCGTCTCTTGACTTTTTACCAAAAGGCTATTGTTTCGATATCGAACTCCCGTAACAGCTGACCATTTTTTATCTTTGGAAACCGCATCAACCGAAAGGCTTCCGCCAAGAAAACTAGCTTCAACGCTTGCGCCAAATTGAATCGGTTTTCTATAGGTAATATCCAATACCGAAGATAATTTATCGCCAAACTTGGCTTGAAAACCACCTGCTGAAAACTCAACATTTTGAACTAAATCCGTATTGGTAAAACTTAAACCTTCTTGTTGTCCTGAACGAATCAAGAACGGACGATACACTTCGATTTCATTAACATAGACCAAATTCTCGTCATAATTTCCACCGCGCACTGCATATTGTGTACTCAATTCATTATTAGAGTTTACTCCTGGCAAGGTTTTTAAAATATTTTCAATTCCAGCATTAGCACCAGGAATTTTTCGAAGGATCTCCGGCTCAATTGTAGTAATTCCTTGAATCAACTTTCTATTATTCGCCGTAACAATAACTTCCCCCATTTGCTCTTCTTGGTCACTCATCACTGGGTTGAACTCTTTCTCCTCATTAGAATCCAAATAAAAGGTAATCGTGATTTTCTTTAAAGAGACATGCGTAAAAACGACCTTTACATTTTGGTTCGCAGGGACTTTTAGATTGTAAAATCCGTTTTTATTGGACTGTGTACCAATATTGGAATAGGAAACATTTACGTTTTCTACGGGCTGATTGTTTTTGTCTAAAATAACCCCTTTAATCCGAGCCGTTTGGGCATAAAGACTGAGGCTACATAAGTAAAAAAAGAATACAGAAACTAATTGATTCGCGTTCAAAGGGTTTGATTTTTATTATTTTTGACTTCTAAAAAAACGAGTTTCAAAGGTAGTTGAATTTCCTACATTATCAACCACAACCACTTTTAAATCATTACCACCGTCAGACGTTATTCCATCGCTAAAAAAATGCGTTAACTTCTTGGTTTTATTATCATATTCAAATAATACCCACTTACCATTTAAATAGCCATTATAAGATTTTATACCCGATCCTTCATCATTAATCACGAGCTGAATTATTTTTTGATCACTGATCCATTTTCCTTCAATTGGTGTTGCAATACTTATTTTTGGCGCTGCCGTATCAGCAATCAAAGCATATTTTCCCAAGATTTTAACTTTTGATGTAAAAAGACCGTCTTTTCGATACGTTGGATTATAATTTATTTTCTTGCCTTCGATTCTGCCAATAAACATTTTCTCTCTCTGCCCTTCCGAAGATTTTGTGTCTTCAATGGAAATTGTAAAATTAGAGTGTGCAGGAACCGTATCGTCATGCAAAAACAACGTATCATTTTTTACATCAAAATTCAAATCAAAATCTTCGTAAAAAGTTCCCGCAGGAAAGAAAACCGACATGTTTTCTAAAGCAAAATTGCTGTCTTTATTTGCTCGAACAAAATAATTGGATTGCGCAGGTTCCTTATTGATTATAGTAGTCAAGATATCATATTTGATCGGAATTGCGATCGTTTTTTTATTTCCAAAAAAATCCGAAACTTCAATGCGATACAGCGAGGCTAAATTAGGTGTTACTTGCAAAACCCCTTTATTTTCATCGGCTTGAATAAAACTCAAATTATAGGGAGTTTTCATGAAAAGCTTCTGAACGCGTTGTTGCATTTTCTTGTATCTTGAATAATCAATTAAAGCATTAATGTAACGCATGTCATCAAAGGAATAGGTATTGAATTCATAACCAAAATTTGGTTTCCCATTATAAAAGGACTGCACTTTATACACTCCATTGTTATTAAAAGAAACATCATCAGAGTCATAAGCCGAAATCCCAAAACCGATTGCGCCATTTGCAACCACTTTATCCGATAGATAAGTCCCATCTTTTTGTAAAGAAACATTCAGTAACAAAGGACGTTTAGAATTATTAACCGTAGTTTTAGCATCTAAGGGATATACGTAAACTCCTGATACGATTGGTTTCTTGGTGTCTTTTAAAAATGTATTGAATCCAAAAAGCATTGGATTGATGATAAACTCCGTTTTAGAATCTCGAAATTCAAAATGCAAATGAGGCCCTTCTGAAGCGCCAGTGTTTCCAGAAAAGGCAATTATATCACCTTTTTTTACCACCATTTCATCTGGCTTAAAAAACATTTCAATTTCAAATGATTCCTCTTTATAATGGGTTTCCTTAATAAACCTTTCTATTTCACCATTGGCCATTTTTAGGTGTCCATAAACGGAAGTATATCCATTGGGGTGGTTGATATAAATCGTTTTTCCATTACCAAAAGTAGAAATCTTAATTCTTGACACATAACCATCCGCAACTGCATATACTTTCAAGCCTTCTTTTTGCTGTGTTCTTAAATCAAATCCTGCATGAAAATGATTGGGTCTCAATTCTCCAAAATTACCGGACAACTGCATTGGAATATCCAATGGAGTTCTGAAATAATCTTTTGGATAGTCAACTTGTGCCAAAATAGTAGTACTGAAAAATAAAAAGAATATCGAAAATCTCATGGTTTACATTTTTGCTAAGGTAAAAAAAAGTATTTAAAACTTCCATAGAAAATAACTTCATAACCATTTGTGACGCTGGGATTTAATTAATTTAATGCAAAAAAAATAATAAAATATTGCAAAATTAAAAAGGAATACTAACTTTGTATGATTATGTAATGAATAGGATATATAATGAGTGCAATTGCAAAAATTATTGATACTCTTGAAAATAAAGTCGAAAAACTTTTTATGAAAATGAAAGGTTTAGAGAAAAACAATCAAGATTTGAAAGACGAATTAACAAAAACTGCCTCCATAATACAAACTCAATCAAAAGAGATTGAAGCGCTAAAAACGCAGTATGAAGCACTCAAAATAGCAAATACATTACTAGGCAGTGACGAAGATAAAAGAGATACGAAGCTTAAAATAAATTCATTAATTCGCGAAATTGATTACTGTATAGCACAGCTATCCGATTAATAAAAGATATGGACGAAAAGCTTAAAATTAAAATATCAATAGCAGACCGGGTTTACCCTTTAACGGTAGATCTCTCTCAGGAAGAAGGGCTAAGAAGTGCTTCTAAAAAAATTGATAAGATGATAAAGCAATTTGAAGAAAATTATGCGGTGCGAGATAAACAAGATGTATTGGCTATGTGTGCCCTGCAGTTTGCCTCACAGACAGAACAAAAACAAATTGACAACACCATTGATGGAGAAGCGACCATTGAAAGAATTAAAAAAATCAACGCGGTTTTAGATCAATATCTCGACAAATAAACGTTCTTTACAAAAACTAAGATACTGCCTACATTAGTTCTTATTTGGTAAACTCAACACTAACAATTTAGAATGAGCAAATCATCACTACTAAAGCATGCCACGCTCCGGCGAGGAAACTTGAACAGTGAGTTAGCTCAAAACTTGTCTTTTCGAGTTTATTCAATCACTCTAATGTAGGCTTTTTTATATATAAATTTTAACAAACATGGACAACATATTAACGATTATTATTTCAGGAATTATAGGGATTGCAGCGGGTTTTGGTATCGCCAAATTGATAGAAAAAAGCAACATATCTAACTTAATAAAAAATTCAAAAAAAGAAGCGGCTTCCATTTTGAAAGATGCAAATCTTGAAGCCGAAAACATAAAGAAAGATAAAATTCTACAAGCTAAAGAGAAATTTATTGAATTAAAATCAGAACATGAACAAGTTATTTTATCCCGGGATAAAAAGGTTGCTGAAATAGAAAAAAGAGTTCGTGACAAAGAATCTCAAATTTCAAATGAATTATCAAAAGCTAAAAAAGTTAATGATGATTTTGAATCTAAAACTACAGAATACACTTCTAAAATTGAGAATCTAGACAAAAAACAAGCTGAAGTTGAAAAATTGCATAAAAGTCAATTGCAACAATTAGAGGTAATCTCTGGTTTATCTGCTGAAGAAGCGAAGAACCAATTAGTAGAAGGTTTGAAAGCGGAAGCTAAAAGCAAAGCGATGTCTCACATACAAGACACGATTGAAGAAGCTAAATTGACAGCGCAACAAGAGGCTAAAAAAATAATCATCAATACAATACAGAGAGTTGGTACAGAAGAAGCGGTAGAAAACTGCGTTTCTGTGTTCAACATAGAATCAGATGATGTAAAAGGTAGAATCATTGGTCGTGAAGGTAGAAATATCCGTGCACTAGAGGCCGCAACTGGCGTAGAAATCATTGTAGATGACACACCAGAAGCTATTATCCTTTCTTGTTTTGATCCTGTACGTCGAGAAATTGCACGTTTGGCTTTGCACAAATTAGTGACTGACGGAAGAATTCATCCCGCACGTATTGAAGAAGTAGTTGCTAAAACTGCGAAACAAATTGATGATGAAATTATTGAAGTGGGTAAACGTACCGTAATCGATTTAGGAATTCACGGTTTACACCCTGAATTAATTAAAGTAGTAGGACGTATGAAATACCGATCTTCTTATGGTCAGAATTTATTGCAGCACTCTCGTGAAGTTTCTAAACTTTGCGGAATTATGGCAGCTGAACTAGGTTTAAATGTAAAACTAGCGAAACGTGCTGGTTTATTGCACGATATTGGTAAAGTACCCGATGCTGAAAGTGATTTACCACATGCCTTGTTAGGAATGCAGTGGGCGGAGAAATATGGTGAAAAAGAAGAAGTGTGTAACGCCATTGGAGCGCACCACGATGAAATTGAAATGAAATCATTATTATCGCCAATCATTCAGGTTTGTGATGCCATTTCAGGAGCAAGACCAGGAGCAAGAAGACAAGTATTGGATTCTTACATTCAACGTTTGAAAGATCTTGAAGAAGTAGCTTACGGATTTAGCGGTGTGAAAAATGCGTACGCTATTCAAGCTGGTAGAGAGCTTCGTGTCATTGTGGAAAGTGAAAAAGTTTCAGATGAAAACGCTGCTAGTTTATCCTTTGATATCTCACAAAAAATCCAAACAGAGATGACTTATCCTGGACAAGTTAAAGTAACTGTTATTCGCGAGACAAGAGCGGTGAATATTGCCAAGTAACATCCTTCAGCCTATCCAAAGGAGAAATAAAAAAAGACCTAATGAAAAAATTCATCAGGTCTTTTTTGTGTCTTATCATTACTATAGACGGTGGCTTTTTTTGAGTTTACTAAAGGCAATCAAAAATTCTTTCGTGGATGAAATGAATGCAGCACTTCCGTCAAAAACTTTCGATCAAGATGCACATAAATTTCTGTTGTTGTTATCGATTCGTGGCCTAGCATTAACTGAATGGAACGTAAATCAGCACCATTTTCTAAAAGATGTGTGGCAAAAGAATGCCGCAAAGTATGCGGACTAATTGTTTTATGTAAATCTATTTTTACCGCTAAATTTTTAATAATGGTAAAAATCATAGCTCTAGTTAACTGCCTCCCGCGTCGATTTAAAAACAAAGTATCTTCAAATCCTTTTTGGATATTTACATTATTTCTAATAGTTTTGCGGTATAACTGAATGTACTTTTGAGTGATTTCACTAATAGGAACAAAACGTTGTTTGTTTCCCTTTCCTGTGATTTTAATAAAACCTTCTTCAAAAAATAAATCGGATATTTTTAATGCAACTAGTTCAGATACTCTTAGACCACAACCATAGAGAGTTTCCAGTATGGCTCGGTTACGTTCCCCTTCATTTGTAGTAAAGTCAATGGCTTCTATAAGTCTGTCGATTTCATCTACAGCTAAAACATCAGGTAACTTCCGACCTGTTTTAGGCGTTTCAATACTTTCTAAGGGGTTGTCCTTTCGATACTCTTCAAAAATTAAATAGCCAAAAAAACTTTTTAATCCTGAAATAATTCTAGCTTGTGAGCGTGGATTAACTTCCTTTGAAATGTTATAAATAAATTGTTGCACCATTTCCTCGCCAATAGTTATTGGCGAAACCATACTATTATTTTGATCTAAAAAAAGATACAAACGTTCAATATCAAAAGAATAGTTTTCTATTGTATTCTTTGACAAACCGCGTTCAATTTTTAGATACGATTGATAACTCTTTATATAACTGTCCCAATTCATGGCTACAAAGTAACTCTTTTTGAGCTAAAAAAAACCACTGCTAAGAGTGGTTTTTAAACAATTTAAACTTGAAAAACTATTTTCCCCATTTACCGCCACCTACATAAAATCCTAGATGAATCCCAACATAGGAATTTGCTACAGTACCTTGATTATTTCCATTGATATCTTGTAAAGTTGATTCAGGCACTAAATTATATTCTAATCCCACTCTGAATTTTCCCCACTCAAAACCACCACGAACTAATCCTCCCATTTTACCGGTTGCATCTACAGTAAAATCATTGTTATTATCCGTATCATCCACCTCTACATTTGCAATACTATAATAACCCGCACCAGCGCCTATATAAGGAACAAAAGATTTCCCCGCGCCGTTGAAATAATAATCATAAGTAGCAACATACGAACCATTAGCAGCCACTTTTGCACTAGTAGTGGCACCCGAATCATTTATATCGCGAACAATCGCAGCTACTCCTATACGTAAACCAACATTCATATTATCTTTAATATTGTATTTTGGTTCTAATGACAGCAAGATTCCTCCACCACCGTTTGTTGGAACAGCACCTAAATCTAAGCCCACTCTAAAACCACCTTCATTTTGTGCGTT
Organism: Flavobacterium sp. CG_9.1; assembly: GCF_015751645.1. Classification (NCBI taxonomy): domain Bacteria; kingdom Pseudomonadati; phylum Bacteroidota; class Flavobacteriia; order Flavobacteriales; family Flavobacteriaceae; genus Flavobacterium; species Flavobacterium sp. CG_9.1. The sequence continues at coordinate 109,176 of NZ_JADOVC010000007.1, read as the reverse complement.
TCCGCTGAGACAAAACAAACCAATACATACTGATAAAATAACTTTTTTCATTTTTTAAATTTTTTATTAATAGGACTATAAAATTATACTAATTTTAAAGTAATACACTTCTTACCATTACAAGTTGTTAACATTTTTTACTGGATAAAAATTAAATCATCCAATGCCACATAAAATATAAATAGTACCTTCTTAAGTGATCATTTAAAAATTAATACTAAATAAAAAAATTAAATACAGAATAATTGCACGAAATATAACACGCTATTATTTAAACAATTAGATTAAAAAAAAGCTTGTACACCCATAAAAATGCACTAGAAAAAGGCAACGAGGAACAATTTGTGAAATTTTTGGACCAATTTTTGCTTTTTGCATAATTGAAATGGTTCACAATAATTAATAAAGAAAACAGTTTTAAGTAAGAGTCCCATTTCAATTAATAATAATCAATAAAAAAAAATTATGAAAAAAATAATTCTAGTAGCAGTAGTGCTTCTTGCCGCATCAGTAGATATGCAAGCACAGTTAGTACGATTTGGATTTAAAGGTGGTTTAAATTACGCAAACCAAAATGGTAGTCAAATCACGGTAAACAGTGACAATTACAATACTGATGCGATAACCAGCTATCATGCGGGTTTAGTAGCTGAACTTAAATTAACAGATGGTTTCTCGATACAACCTGAATTACTGTATTCAACTCAGGGAGCAACTTACAAAAATGCGGTTGAAGAATTCAAAAATGAATTGGGTTATTTATCGATTCCGGTTTTGGCCAAATTTAACCTAAACAAAACTGTGAGTTTGGATCTTGGTCCACAAGCGTCTTTTTTATTAAGTGAAAGAAACGAATTTGATGTCAAAAATGCAGAGACTTTTGAGTTTGGAGTAGCAGGCGGATTGAGTTTGAATGTCACTAAAAACTTTTTTATTCAAGGACGTTATGTATTAGGATTAACTGAAGCTTCAAAAGAAGCAGAAGTTAAGAATTCCGTGCTTCAAATTTCAGCTGGATTTAAATTCTAGCACTACTATAAAATTAAATTTACTAAACCGTTCTATAAATTGGAACGGTTTTTTTATTTTTACCAAAACAAGTATTATGAAAATTAGTATCATCAACGGACCAAACCTCAACCTTCTTGGTAAACGCGAACCAGAAATTTATGGAAGTCAAACTTTTGAAGAATATTTTACCACTTTGCAAATCCAATTTCCAACGATTGAATTTACTTATTTTCAAAGTAATATTGAAGGTGAATTAATCGATAAAATTCAAGAATACGGTTTTTCATTCGATGGAATTATCTTAAATGCTGGAGCGTACACGCATACTTCTATAGGAATTGGCGACGCCGTAAAAGCCATTACAGCTCCAGTTGTTGAAGTCCATATTTCGAATACTTTTTCACGTGAAAGCTTTAGACATCAATCCTATATTTCAGGAAATGCCAAAGGAGTTATTCTGGGTTTTGGTTTAAAGAGTTACGAACTCGCGATACAATCTTTTTTGTAGTTCTACATTATAATTACCTTCCAAAGAAATCTTTAACAAATAATTAATAGGCTCTTTTTAAACTTCTTCTATTTTTGTGAGAGAAAAAACTTTCATGAAAAAATACTACTTACTTCTGCTCTTCTTAGCTTCATTTGGCAGCCATGCACAAATAAAAGGAACTGTTTCAGACGAAAAAGGAAATCCCTTGCCTTTTGTCACTATTTTCCAGGAAGACACCTATAATGGAACTACTTCTAACGAACAGGGAAATTACGAGTTCAACTTAAATAAAAAAGGAAAACAATCCGTTGTTTTTCAGTTTTTAGGTTTTAAAACCCAAAAAGTAGCCATCCAAATTGATAAATTACCTTATTCGTTGAACATCAAAATGATCGAAGAGAGTTTCTCATTAAACGAAGTAATCATCAATAAAAAAAACAATCCGGCTTTGGCAATTATAAAAAGTGCGATTGCCCGCAGGAAACAAAACACCGAAAAAACCAATCGATTCAACGCCGACTTTTATTCCAGAGGTATTTTTAAACTAAAAAATGCACCTAAAAAAATATTAGGGCAAAAAATTGGCGACTTGGATGGTGCTTTGGATTCTACCGGAACCGGAATTATTTCATTGTCTGAGACCTTTTCTAAAATAGCTTTTGAAAAACCCAACAATTTAAAAGAAGTCGTTACAGCCTCAAAAGTAAGTGGCAGCAACAATGGCTACAGCTACAATACGGCCAGATCTTCGTTCTATGATTTCTATGACAACACTATCGATTTTGGCATTCAAATGATTTCTCCTATAGCGAATAATGCTTTTAACTACTATAATTACAAGTTAGAAAGCACATTTATTGACGAGAATGCCAACATGATTAACAAAATAAAAGTAATTGCAAAGCGCGATAGCGAACCCGTTTTTGAAGGATATATTTACATTGTAGAAGATTCCTGGGCAATTTACGCTGTTGATTTAGATATAAAAGGCTACCGAATAAAAGAAGAGTTTCTGGATGTGATGACCTTAAAACAGAACTTTAGCTACAACAAAAGCAATAAAATCTGGGCCAAAAACACCCAAAGTCTCGAAATTACAGCTGGTGCTTTTGGTATCAAATTTACTGGAAAATACAATTACGTGTATAGTAATTACGAGTTCATAAATGCATTTGCTCCCAAAACATTTACAAATGAAATTACGCGCATCGAAATAAATGCCAATAAAAAAGACAGCTTATTTTGGAATGCGAACAGACCCATTCCGTTAACAATAGAAGAAAGTACGGATTATGTTAGAAAAGACAGCATTTACAAAGTTCGAAATTCAGAAAAATACTTAGATGCAATTGATTCCAAAGGAAATAAATTCAAACCATTAAAGCTGCTGACCGGCTACACCTATAAAAATAGCACCAAAAAACACAGTTTTAGTTACGAAGGATTATTAAATCTTGGTTCGCTCAGTTTCAATACCGTTCAAGGATATAATTTTGATTCGGGGTTCCGATACACCAACTGGAAAAATCAGGAAAGTAAAGGAATATATACTTCGATCAGTACCAAACTCAATTATGGTTTTGCTGAAGATCGTTTGCGCGTCACTGGACAATTTATCCACCGTTTCAATAATCAGAATTATGCCACTTTATATATGACTGGTGGTAGTTCCGTAAAGCAATTTAATCCAAATGAGCCGATTAGCAAAGTGATAAATACAATAAGTTCTTTGGCTTTCAAGAACAATTTCATGAAGCTGTATAATCTGGAATCGGTTGCAATTGGCTACAGCCAAGATATTGCAAATGGTGTAAATCTAAATGGAAAAATAGACTACCAGCAACGCAAACCATTATTTAACAATACTGATTTTTCTTTGTTTAGCAAAGCCGATTTATACACGTCGAATAATCCGTTGGCTCCGAATGATTTCGCTAGTCCTGCTTTTGAAAAGCATCATTTGACGAAAATTAATTTGCTTGCAAGAATCAATTTTGGAAATAAATATTCCTCCCGTCCCGATGGAAAATTCAACATCCGAAATGAAAAATATCCAACGCTGTATTTAGGTTACGAAAAAGCAGTTGCGGCAAACGAAAAGAAGTATGAGTTTGACCATTTCAATACCCGAATAACGTATGATTTGACACTGGGGAATAAAGGCGTTTTAGGATTGAATCTAAAAGCAGGAAAATTTCTGAATGCAGATAATATTGCTTTTATAGATTACAAGCATTTTAATGGAAATCAAACCCACATAGGACAATCAGCACGCTATTTGAATGTTTTTAATTTGCTTCCGTACTATTCTAACAGTACGAATGACAGCTATTTTGAAGCGCATACGGAATACAATGATAAAGGCTATATCATAAATAAAATACCATTGTTGAACAAACTAAAATCAACTTTGATAATAGGTGCTCATGCATTGTCTACTCCTAATAACAAACCTTATACTGAAGTCACAGTTGGGCTAGACAATTTAGGTTTTGGTAAATTTAAAATGCTTCGTGTTGATTATGTACGTTCCTACCAAAATGGTTTTCAAGGTGACGGAGTTGTTTTTGGGCTAAAGTTTTTGAATATATTGGAGTAAACAAAGATTCTATTTATCAGTTCGAGTTTAGATGAGAACACTTAGTGCATCTCGACTGCGCTCGATGTGACAAAATATAAGTAAATTAAAAAAGGCACTCGAAAATAATTTCGGTGCCTTTTTTTATTTTATTGGATACCAATCTAATCATTTGGTTCCACATGAATTAACACATGTCCCAATTCCGGGATTTTTTCCCTCAAAGTATCTTTTAGTTTATGAGCGAGATCGTGCCCTTCTTTCACCGTAATATTTGAATCAACCGTTGCATGTAAATCCACGTGATATTGCATACCGGCTTTTCGAATGAAACATTTCTCGGTATCAATAATTCCATCCACCTGAATAGAAATCATTCGGATTTGCTCGATCAAATCATCGTATAAATGCTCGTCCATTATTTCGCCCAAAGCGGGTCTGAAAATAAGGTAACTGTTATAAAGTATGAATCCCGAAGCAAAAAGTGCTGCCCAATCATCAGCAGATTCGTAACCATTCCCTAAAATTAATGCAACGGAAATCCCAAGAAATGCCGCCACAGAGGTTATTGCATCGCTGCGATGGTGCCAAGCATCGGCTCTTAGTGAGGAACTATTAGTTTGAATGCTTCTTTTCATCACGATTCGAAAAGAATATTCTTTCCAAATGATGATTGCAGCCAGAACGATTAATGTCCACGGTTTTGGCAATTGATGCGGCGTTCCAATATTGATGATACTTTCATAGGCAATAATCGTAGCCGAAGTAATTAAAAAACCTACCACTAAAAAAGTAATCAAAGGTTCTGCCCTACCGTGTCCGTAAGGATGGTTTTTATCCGCGGGTCTATTGGAATATTTGATTCCAAACAACACCAAAAAAGAAGCAAAAATATCAGTCGTTGATTCAATAGCGTCTGCAATTAGGGCATACGAATTTCCAAAAAAACCGGCTAAACCTTTTATAATTGCCAGGCAAGTGTTTCCTATGATACTAAAATAAGTCGCCTTGATTGCCGTTTGTTCGCTTGACATGTATTTTATTTATAGGTGAAGTAAAACTAAAATCGTTTAAGTAAACCGAATTGAATTTTATATTAAAATCCTTTCTGGTTTACTTAAACGATATTTTTTTATGATTTATGTTATTTACGCGCGTACAATATTCGCTCCAATAGCTCTCAATCGTTCGTCAATACGCTCGTATCCTCTGTCAATTTGTTCAATATTTTGAATTGTACTCGTTCCTTTTGCAGAAAGCGCAGCTATCAATAAGGAGATTCCCGCACGAATATCTGGTGAGGACATTGTGGTTGCTTTCAGTTGTGATTTAAAATCATGTCCCATAACAACAGCACGGTGTGGATCACATAACATGATTTTTGCTCCCATGTCAATTAATTTGTCGACGAAAAACAATCTGCTTTCAAACATTTTTTGGTGAATCAAAACATCGCCTTTTGCTTGAGTGGCTACCACTAAAACAATGCTTAATAAATCCGGAGTAAATCCAGGCCAAGGCGCATCAGCAATTGTCAAAATAGAACCGTCAATATCCGTTTTTACTTCATACCCATCTACGTGAGCAGGAATGTAAATATCATCGCCTCTGCGTTCCAATGTGATTCCTAATTTTCTAAATGTATTTGGGATTAATCCAAGGTTGTCCCAGCTCACATCCTTTATAGTTATTTCTGATTTTGTCATGGCAGCAAGACCAATCCAACTTCCGATTTCAATCATATCCGGAAGAATTCTATGTTCGCAACCGCCTAAACTTTCTACTCCTTCAATAGTCAATAAATTAGACCCAACTCCTGTTATTTTAGCTCCCATGGAATTCAACATCTTACACAATTGTTGCAAGTAAGGCTCACAAGCAGCGTTATAAACGGTTGTTTTTCCTTTGGCCAAAACGGCAGCCATAACAATATTTGCAGTTCCGGTTACGGATGCTTCATCTAATAACATATCGGCACCTTTCAATCCTTTTGGTGCTTCTACACCATAAAAATGATCTTCTCTGTTGTAACGGAATTTAGCGCCCAGATTAATGAATCCTTCAAAATGCGTATCCAATCTTCGGCGTCCAATTTTATCACCACCTGGTTTTGGAATATATCCTTTTCCAAATCGGGCCAAAAGTGGTCCAACAATCATAATAGAACCTCTTAGAGAACCGCCTTCTTTTTTGAATGCCTCAGTTTCCAGATATTGTATGTTCACCTCATCTGCTTGAAAAGTATACGAACCAGATCCGTTTTTTTGGATTTTAACTCCCAAATTTCCTAAAAGCGTAATTAGTTTATTGATATCGATAATATCCGGGATATTATTGATAGTTACTTTTTCAGGAGTCAAAAGAACGGCACATAAAATTTGTAACGCTTCATTTTTAGCTCCTTGTGGCGTGATTTCTCCTTTTAGACTAATGCCTCCTTCTATTTTGAAAATTCCCATTTTTTACAGTTATGAGTTATAAATTATTAGATATAAGTTAAAAATTGAGCGCTAGAAGTTATAAAAAATTCATAACTAAAAACCCCTAATTGATAACTTCCTTACAAAGGTTTTCTATTTTGGTTTTTGTGAACTGGATTTGGTTTTCCCGTTTTTATATTCTTATTGCTAAGAATTTTTGGTTGACCAACCGGTAAGATTTTATTCGAAACCCGTTTATTGGTTCGCAATAAATCTGTGGTGTTTAATAATTCTTCGGTACTTTGAATCAAATTCAATTTACCATCGGACAGTTCATATAAATGTTCGAAAATCACATCATCTTTCACCGTGTCTTTATTCCAACTCAAGTATGATTTTTTCATGTGATTGGCAATCACTTTCACCAACGCACTTTTCATCTCGCCATCTTCCCATTTATTAGCCACATCAATCATATATTTGATGTTGTTGCCATAGTACCTGTATTTTGGAAAATTCTGTGGGTATTTTAAAACATCCGGTTTCAGCTGTAACACTTCACGCGAAGGAATTGGATATGGAGAATCAGCGACTAATTTAAAATCAGACATAATAAACAGCTGATCCCACAATTTATGTTGAAAATCAGGAACATCACGCAAATGTGGATTCAAACTACCCATCACCTGAATAATGTATTTTGCCGCTTTGTTGCGTTCTACATCATCTTCAACTTGAGTTGCTTGATCAATCAATTTCTGCAAATGACGGCCGTACTCTGGAATAATCAAATGCGATCTCTCGGCATTGTATTCCAAATGATGCACAACATCATTCGAGTTTTCTTTAATGTATTTTGAATTCATATTCGAAAGTATCTGTTTTGATTCCTAATGACTTTTTTTCGAATCGTAATACCATTCGAAATTAGCACATCAAAATGTTGTGTTGTATTTAAAGGGAAATAATACCTTTTATTGTAGAAACTTCTAGGTATTTATCTACTATTTCTTGTGAATCTTTCACAGTGACATCAACAGATATGCTGGTAAACTTTCCTGTCTTGGATTTTCTGGTTTTGATAACCGCGCCCATACAATCAAAAGCCAACTCTACTCGTTCTACATTGTCACTTTCTGTTGGTACAATAAATTTAAATAAGTATTCTGCTGGCCATGTATTGCTCATATCCAACTCCACTTTTAATCTATCATAAAATTCTTCAGTCTTTTTATCCATTTTCTATTTAAAAATAAAGGCAAATATACGGTTTCAAACGTAAATTATGAATTTTGAATTATGATTTTTTGTCTAATCGCATTTTAACCGCAATGATTTTTTCAAATCCCGATAAGTTTAAGTAAATTTGCCCCTTATTTTTTTAAAGTGCAAAAAGAAATCATAGTTATCATTGGCGGTCCAGGAACAGGTAAAACCACTATTATCGACGGATTGGTCGCTAAAGGACATTGTTGTTATCCCGAAATTTCCCGGGAAGTGACTTTGGAAGCAAAAAAACAAGGCATCGAGCAATTGTTCCTTGAAAAACCTTTGTTATTTAGCGAATTACTTCTTGAAGGAAGAAAGAAACAATTTCAAAATGCTACAAAAGAGCCTCATGAAGTTGTGTTTATCGATCGTGGAATTCCCGATGTTTTGGCTTACATGCATTACATTGGCGATAGTTATCCTGCTACTTTTGATGCCGCTTGCCGCGAACATACCTACTCAAAAATATTCATTCTTCCGCCTTGGGAGGAAATTTATATCAGTGATCACGAACGTTACGAAAACTTCGAACAAGCGAAACTCATCTACAATCATCTTACGGAAACCTATCAGAATTACGGTTATGAGCTCATAGAAGTTCCAAAAGACACGATGGATAACAGAATTCTTTTTATCTTAGATGAAATTTCTAAATAGGCTGCAGGCTTAGGATTTAAGCTTTGGACTGTTTTTCAATGAAATGAAATCTATACTTTATGCAAGAAGCAGTAGCTATTCTTCAAAAATATTGGAAGCACGACAAATTCAGGTCGCTGCAAAAGGAAATCATCGATTCCGTTTTAAGCGGTCATGACACCTTTGCACTGATGCCAACCGGCGGCGGAAAATCAGTTTGTTTTCAGATTCCGGCAATGATGAACAAAGGCATTTGCCTCGTCGTCTCGCCTTTGGTAGCGCTGATGAAAGATCAAGTAGCCAATTTGCAAAAGCGAAATATCAAAGCCATCGCATTGACAGGCGGAATTCGATCTGAGGAAATGATTGATTTATTGGACAATTGCCAATTCGGAAATTACAAATTCCTTTATTTATCACCAGAGCGTCTTCAGTCCGATTGGATTTTGGAACGAATAAAAAATCTTCCTGTCAATTTAATCACCATCGATGAAGCGCATTGCGTTTCCCAATGGGGACATGATTTCCGACCTGCTTATTTAAAAATTTCAGAATTAAAAAAGCATTTTCCAACAGTACCATTTTTAGCCTTGACCGCCACTGCGACTCCAAGAGTCAAAGAAGATATTATCAATGAGTTGGGATTACACAAACCACAAGTTTTCGAAAAATCATTTGCTAGAGAAAATATTGCTTATATGATTTTTGAGGTTGAGGATAAACTTTTTAGAATAGAACAAATTCTGAAGAAAAATCCACAACCTTCTATAATATATGTGCGAAACAGAAAATCGTGTCTGGATATTTCTTCCCAACTGAATTCGCTAGGATTTAAAGCTACGTATTATCACGGCGGACTTTCGTCCAAAGAAAAAGACAAAAACATGCAGTCTTGGATGAACGAAGAAGTACAAGTTATTTTGGCTACCAATGCCTTTGGAATGGGAATTGACAAAGCCAATGTTAAAACGGTCATCCACATTCAGCTTCCAGAAAACATGGAAAATTATTATCAGGAAGCCGGACGTGCAGGAAGAAATGGAGAACGAGCCTTTGCGGTTTTATTGACCAGTCCATCTGATAGTATTCAGGCTCAAAGCCAATTCATTAATATTCTTCCCGATAAAAAGTTTTTGAATCTCATGTATGTCAAGCTCTGCAACTATTTTCAAATCGCTTACGGAGAAGGAATCAACGAACAGTTCAACTTCAATTTGCATCATTTTTGTTTAAAATATGAATTCCCAACCTTGAAAACGTACAATGCCATGCAATTCTTGGATAGACAAGGAATCATTAGCTTGTCCCAGGAATTTTCAGAAAAAATCACCTTGCAATTCTTGATTTCATCGAAAGAAGTGATTCGGTATATGAGTTTAAATCCAAACGACGAGGAAATTATTTTAGCCATTTTGCGCACGTATCCAGGAATTTACGAAATGCAAACCGCTTTCAACCTGCAACTGATTGCCAAAAAATCAAATCACAAGGAAACTGAAATCCAGGCTGTTTTACATAAATTAAAAGAAAAAGAAATTATAGATTACCATTCGAAAAATAATGACGCCACATTAATTTTCAATGAAGTTCGCGAAGATGACAGAACCATCAATCGGGTTTCAAAACATTTAGAGAATCAAAATCAATTAAAGAAAGAGCAGCTTCAATCTGTAATCCACTACATCAGTGAGAAAAAAGTATGCAAAAACAAGTTGATTCTAAATTATTTCGGTGAAAAAACAACCGTAGATTGCGGTATTTGTTCGTTTTGCATTACCAAGAAAATAAAGAAAAAGGATGTATCGCTGCTTTCTACAGCAATAATTGCTTTATTACGAGCCGAAGATTTAAACTCAAGAGACATTCAAAACAAAACTAAAAATAGTCCGGACGAAGTTATTGGCGTACTGCAGGAATTATTAGAAAACAACACAATTTTGGTTAAACCAAATAACAAATATACTTTACGATCATAATGGAAAAATTACGAATTATTTTTATGGGTACACCCGAATTTGCCGTGGGAATATTAGACACAATAATCAAAAACAACTATGAGGTTGTAGGTGTCATCACTGCTGCAGATAAACCAGCAGGCCGCGGACAAAAATTAAAGTATTCTGCAGTAAAGGAATATGCATTGGCGAACAACCTTACTCTACTGCAGCCTATCAGTCTAAAAGATGAGATTTTTTTATCGGAATTGAAAGCGTTGAATGCGAATTTACAAATTGTAGTTGCCTTTAGAATGTTACCAAAAGTGGTATGGGAAATGCCATCTTTAGGCACTTTTAATCTTCATGCTTCACTCCTGCCGAATTATCGCGGAGCCGCACCGATTAATTGGGCAATCATCAATGGAGAAACTAAAACGGGGGTCACCACTTTTTTTATCGATGATAAAATTGATACTGGGGCAATGATTTTAAGTTCAGAAATTCCAATTAATGAAACCGAAAATGCAGGACATTTGCATGATCGATTAATGGAATTGGGAAGCAAGACCGTTATTGACACTTTGGAAATGATTGAAAAAGGAAATGTGTCGAGAGAAATCCAAAAAGACACCGCCGAAATCAAAACAGCTTACAAACTCAACAAAGAAAATTGCAAAATCGATTGGACAAAATCAGCTTTGGAAATAAACAATCTGATTCGGGGTTTGAGTCCCTATCCAGCCGCTTGGTGTTTCTTTGGAGATAAAAATGAAGAATGGAATGTTAAAATATACGAGGCTACAATAAGTACTGAGGAACACAATTACGCCATTGGGAGTTTAATTTGTACCAAAAAAGAAATGAAGGTTGCGGTAAAAAACGGATTTATCCAAATACTTCATCTACAGTTTCCAGGCAAAAAGAAAATGAGTACTCCGGAATTACTAAATGGGCTTGCTTTTTCAGTTGATGCAAAAGCCTATTAAAGTCAACAAAAACGGGGTTTTTTTGACTTTAACCAGAAATAATCGTTGATTTATGAACAAAAAAATTAAGTTATCAACAAAATAAACTAAATTAACACAAAACACTTGCAAGGAACGTATTTCCTATTAAATTTGTGTATTAACAATTTTTTATAACCAACAATTAATAACTATTATTATGAACAAATCAGAATTAATCGATGCTATCGCTGCTGATGCAGGAATAACAAAAGCTGCAGCAAAATTAGCTTTAGAGTCATTTTTAGGAAACGTAGGAGGTACTTTGAAAAACGGTGGAAGAGTATCTTTAGTAGGTTTCGGATCATGGTCTGTTTCTGCTAGAGCTGCAAGAGACGGTAGAAATCCTCAAACAGGAAAAACTATCCAAATCGCTGCTAAAAATGTAGTGAAATTTAAAGCAGGTGCAGAATTAGAAGGTGCGGTAAACTAGTTTTAGTTGCCCCTATATAAGCAAAACCTTCCATCTGGAAGGTTTTTTTATACGTTTCAACGATTTTATTTGGCATAATAATAATAAAAAACTTAAATTTAATAAAAAATCTACTCCGATGATCACAGATAAATTAAAAAAAGGTTATTTGCTTATAGCAGAGCCTACGATAATAGGGGATTTGTCGTTCAATAGATCGGTAATTTTATTAGCTGACTATAACGAAGAGGGGTCCGTTGGTTTTATTATTAATAAACCTTTAAAGTACACGATACACGATTTGATACCAGATATTGAGGCACGCTTTAAGATTTACAATGGTGGTCCCGTGGAACAAGACAATCTTTATTTTATCCATAACATTCCAGAACTGATTCCCAACAGTATTGAGATATCGAATGGAATTTATTGGGGAGGAGATTTTGAATCTACAAAAGAGCTGATCAATAAAGGAGCAATTAGCAACGATAACATCCGATTCTTTTTAGGATATACCGGCTGGCACGAAAATCAATTAGAAAGCGAAATGGAGAGCAATTCATGGATCATCACCGCTAATAGCTACGAAAACAAAATCATAGGAAAATCGGCAACGCATTTCTGGAAAGAACAAATCATGGAATTAGGTGGAGAATATGTAATTTGGTCCAATGCACCTGAAAATCCATACCTAAATTAGGTACTACTAATCATTTCATTGAGTTTTTCTAACAGTTGCAGCGCTGTATTCGTTTCAAAATTCTTTTTACGGTATTGGGTTATCGGTTGAATTCCTTTTATAACGTTGGTAACAAATAATTCATCTGCTTTTTGAAGATCAAACGGAGAGATTACTGTCTCTTCCACCTCTAAATTTTCTATTTTTTTAGCCAAATTTAGAATTTGTCTCCTCATCACACCATTTAAGCATCCCTCAGAAACCGGCGGCGTAATTAATTTATTTCCTACTAACATAAAGAGATTTCCTTGCAATGCTTCAACCACATTTTTACTATCGTTTAGCAACAAGCAATTGTCTAAACCATTTTCATCTGCAAAAATACTTCCTGTTATATTTATTATTTTATTGGTCGTTTTTATTGACGAAAGTAATTGTTTTGTAATATAGAAGTCCTTGTATAAATCTACTTCATAATTCTTTTTTTCAATTTCATATAAAGTATTTTCAAGTGGTTGACTGTGAATCAGAAACGATATTGTATTATTTTGTGGTAAATAATAGCCACCATCATTTCTATATACCGTAATACGAGCACGAGCAGAAGCCGAGCAACCATTTGCAGCTACCACCGAAAGAATTTGCTCTTCCAAATATTCCATAGTAAAATTCATGGGGATTTCCATTCGAACCACCCGCATGGAAGACATCAATCTAAAGTAATGATCTTCCAAAAAAAGAATTTTATTGTTTATTATTTTAACTGTTTCAAAAACACCATCACCGTATAAAAAAGCACGGTTTTGGGTCAATATATTGTCGTCTTGCGACACGATAGTTCCATTAAAATTAATCATAAAAAAAGCCCTAAATTTTATTCAGGGCAAATATAAGTCATAAAATATGATTTTACTATACAGAACCAATGAGATGTTTCAGATCCGAAATTTGATTTTCCCATAATAGTGTAGCTTCATCTACCTCATCTTTATCAGCAAAATCAACAACCATTAAAGAAACGTCTTTGGTAAGTTCGTCGACTAAGATATGCAATTCAAAAAAGTACTCGGTATCCTTACTATTTTCATCAACCCATTTGAATTTCACCTTTTCACCTGTTTTCTTGGAGGCTAATCTTGCTTTTTCCTCGGAGTCATTCCAAATAAAAGTAAAAAATTCACCACGAGAATTTACATTATCGGCAAACCATTCAGACAGACCTGATGGAGTCGATATATATTGATACAATAATTGAGGCGAGGAATTTATGGGGAACTCGATTTCGTAACGTACTTTTTGATCCATGAGCTGCGTTTTATTTTTCCGAAATATATAGAATATAACTACAAAAAAAAAGTGTTTTGAAAAATATTTTTTTTTATTAAAAATATACTTGCAAGCTCTAATATTATTTTTATATTTGCACCCGCGTTCAAGGGCAGTATTCCTTAGAACATTTGGCGAGATAGCTCAGTCGGTTAGAGCGCAGGATTCATAACCCTGAGGTCCCGAGTTCAAATCTCGGTCTCGCTACTTACAAACCCCTAAACAGTAATTGTTTAGGGGTTTTTTTATGCATAACACTTTCTAAAAAACCAATTTTTTTATTAAGAGTGACGTTAAGGAGTGACGTTTTGTTCTTTAGAGTCTCTTTTCTTAATTAAGACTGCTATGACAATTCTTTACAATCGTGTTTATAGTAACAGTGAAAATAATTGCACTATTACGTTTATTTGAAATCAATCCTTTATTACAATACAAAAAGACAAATTGACTAGCTGCCTAAATTATTATGTAATCTCTTTTTTTAAGCTAATTAAAGTGCCTTTATTTTCATATAAGTAGTTGGACTTATTCATTGCCGTACTATAAAATGAGTGAAATACTATTTAACATAAAAAGTCATGTAAGCAATAAACCTTAAATGACCTTATTATTGCTTAAGTTATCAGTCTTACACAAATGAAACTTCAATGACTTATATGGTAAAAAAAATACGTCATTGTTTTATTCTTATTACTTAATTAGTAAATCTAAAGGTTTAGTTCTTATTTTCATACCGTTAGGCTATCACTGTGTAATAAACGCCCACTTATTTGATTTTTTTACGACCCTGTTGCTGGAGTAAATCAATAATTTTTTGCATAATTGGGGCAGCCAAAACACTTTACATCAAGATCAAACTGATACGTCAAGGACAATTCATAGATCCCTCCTGTTTTCCCTATTTTTGAGGTACTAAAATCGTGTGATAACCCAAATTTTAAGTGCTCATATTGTAATCCGCCAAAAACATTTAACGACGTCACTAAATGACTGTTGTCTGACTTGGTTCCGGGATTTGTAGCAGCAGACAAACCAAAAAATACCGTTTTAAACATAACGGAAGATCCAAGATCCAAACGATTGTATTCGCCTTGGTTCATGTAATTCGCTGTCAGTAAAAACTTTGTTTCATAGGGAAACAAAGCCACATCTAAATAATCAACAACTAAAAATTCATATCCCCCACTGGCAGAAAAAAACATATTCAAAGGGATGTTTTTATCAGCAACAAAAGAAATATTGGGTTTGTTGATGTGTTTTAAAGAAAGTCCAAACCACGCATTCTCATTATTAAAAACCATCCCTGCGGTAAAATCAAAAAACTTAAATCTATCATTCAGTACTAAAGGATCTCCACTGGTAGGATTGATAGTGCCAGAACCTATATTAATTTGATCTTCTAATACTAGATTGCCAAAACCAAACGATTTGGTTCCAAAACCAACCTCAATAGCAGGTCTAAAATACCAATTATCATTGAGCCTAACTCTGTAAGCATAATTGACATTGAATTGAGTAAAACTGTACTGCGTTTTGTTCTCTCTATGATTCAAAATACTAAAACCAATACCGCTATTGCTATTTTCGCTCCATGTATTAATAAAAGCATAATCGGTATCAATTTTCAAATCCAAATCTGGCCACTGCGATCGATGGATAATCCCAGCATAAGTTGTTTCCAAAAAACCAGAAAAACCTGGATTTAGCGTTTCGGGAATGAGGAAATATTGAGTAAATATTGGATCTTGCGCTTTTACTTGATTAAAAAAGCAGCAGAATAATAAGGGGAATAATATTTTTAATTTCATTTTTTTTTAATTTATAAGCACTAATGCTCCTTTATCCTTAATTATTTTTCCGTAAAATGTTGTAGCGGTAATAGTGAAATAATAATTTCCATTTTCGCCTTCTTTAGTATTGATTTTTCCATCCCAGCCTCTAATATTTTCTCCAGATTCAGAATAAATTAAACTGCCCCAAGTATCGTAAACATCAAAATGGATGTCGTTTAATCCTAAAAGAACAGGCGCAAAATAATCGTTGATACCATCATTATTGGGCGTGAATCCTGTTGGAGGAATTAAGCGATATCCTTTCTCTACCTCCAGAGTGATTTGGCGCACATATACACATCCAAAAGGATAAGTAACTGTTTGATTGACGATATAAGTTCCTTCCTTTTTGTAAATATGAGTCGGATTTTCTTCGGTTGAAAAAGTAGCGTCACCAAAATCCCAAGTTATTGCAATGTAATCTCCGCTTGCAGTATTGGTAAATTGAATTGGATCTTCAATAGAGTAAATGCCATAAGTACTATATCCTATTGAGGCAGTGGTAAAGGATGGCGTACCTAATTGCGGAATAGCGACGTCAAATGTGTACGTTGTACTGCAATTTCTAGAGTCGATTGCATTGAGTACCACTAATCCGTTTTGCGATGTACTCATTATTTCATTGTTAGGACCACTCACACTTCCGCTTGACCATACAAACTGATAAGGTGGAACTCCTCCTGAAGTTTTGGCCATAAAAGACTGCTTGACAACTTTAGTTTCACAGTTAAAATCAGTAACCGTCTCTACTTTTACAGCTATGGCTGCCGGTCGGATAACTGAGTAGCTTCCGGATGCACTACATTTCCTGGCATCCGTTACGGTAACTAAATAATTACCAGCAGGAATCGCATTCAAATCCTCTGTTACAGCACCATTTGACCACGTGTAAGAGAAAGGCGGTGTTCCTCCTGAAACTAATAAATTAATTGCACCACTATTGGCATCATCACAATTTAATGCATTGGTTGTATTTACAGCCAAAACTAATGCCTGCGGTTCAATTATCACAAAGGTTTTAGTAATTGAACAAGGGGTTCCATCAATTATTGTAGCGGTATAAGTACCTGGTCCAAGATTATTTCTAGTTGTTCCGGCCAAACTATTGTCACTCCAAACTAACTTCACACTAGGTATTCCTCCCACTAAGTTTAATTTAATACTTCCGTCACGAGCGCCAAAGCAAGAAATTTGAGTAACAGTAGGGTCCATTTTAAATAGTGGAGCCTCGGGTATATTTACTGTTGTCGTTTTTATACAGTTATTAGCATCCGTAATCGTAGCCACATAATCTCCCGCCGAAAGATTGTCCTGAACTAGTCCAACAGCCAAATTACTCCATAAAACTGTATATGGCGCAACTCCTCCAGAAACAGTCAGACGAATGGAGGCATCATTATCGCCATAACAAACAATGGGAGTGGTAGTAGCTGAAACTGTTACTAGGGATGGCTGTGTTAAAATCACCGTTAGCCTATCGGTACATCCTGAATTATCGGTTACGATCAAATTATAGGTTCCAGCAAAAACAGCTATTAAATTCTGGCTGGCACTAGCAAAACCATTTGGACCCGTCCAAGCAAAATTATAACCAGAAGTTGAAGGAGTCCCGCCTATTACAGTAACATTTATGGCTCCCGTTGCAGTGCCAAAGCACTTAATATCAGTTTTACTACCAAATGTTACATCTAAAACTGGCGGTTCTGTAATAGTAAAAGTGGCTGTTTTTGGTCCACAATTGTTGGCATCCGAAACCGTCATCTGATAGATTCCTGGACTTAAATTGGATAAATCTTCGGTGTTGGCGAAAGCGGTTCCATCTTTGGTCCACGAATAACTGTAAACTGAAGTACCTCCACTCACCGTTATTTTTATTGCTCCATCTGAATCGCCAAAGCAAGTGACGTCTTTTTCCAAGTTAGTAGTGATAGCAAGATCAGCTGGCTCTGTAATGTTGACTTCCTGTATTTTTTGACAGCCGTTAGCATCAGAAACGGTTAAATGATAGATTCCTGCCACTAATCCTGTGGCGCTTAAAGTTGTGTTCGCAGTGACGGTATCCCAAGAATAGGTTAGTGGTGCTGTCCCTCCAGAAACAGATACCGTGGCTGAACCTGTACTTTTTCCGAAGCAATCGACATTGATTTGAGACGCAATAGAAGTCACTAATCCATTTGGTTCGGTTATTACTACTTGTTGAATTGCCGAACAATTATTGCCATCGACAACCGTTACAAAATAGGTTCCTTTAGCCAGATTGATCCCTGTTGCAGTTGTTTGCATTGGTGTCGTATTCCATGAAAAAGTATAAGGAGCGGTGCCTCCATTTGGCACAATCGTTGCTGATCCCGTATTACTTCCCGAACAGGCAACATTAGTTTGTGCTGAGATAGAAGTAGAAATTGCTGCTGGTTGTTCAATTGTAACCGCGGAAGTTGTTTCACATCCGTTAAAATCAGTAACCCTAACGGTATAATTTCCTTCCGTTAATCCAGTCGCTGTTGCCACTGTTTGAACGGGTACTGTATTCCAAGAATACGTGTACGGCGCTGATCCATTTGTAACAGCAACAGTCGCCTTACCATCACTTCCACCAAAGCAGCTTACGTTATTAAAACTGCTTATAGATGATTCCAGCACGGCTGTGGGTTGTGTGATAGTAACTTGTTGCACTTTTGTACAATTATTGGCATCTGTTACCGTAACAGTATACGTACCCGCTGAAAGTCCGGATGCTGTCGCTGCAGTATTATTTGTCAAAGTGTTCCAAGAAAAAGCATACGGTACTTCCCCTCCACTAACAGCAATAGTGGCCGTTCCAGTGCTGTTTCCAAAGCATAAAATATTTGTTTGCGCACTTATTGATGTAACCAAACGATTTGGTTCCGTAATTACAGCTTGATGGGTAGTTGAACATGAATTAGTATCCGTGATGGTTACCACATAGGTTCCTGCTGTTAATCCGCTTGCCGTTGGCGTAGTCTGAATGGGAATTGTATTCCAAGAGTAAGTCAAAGCTCCACTACCTCCAATAGCAGTTACGGTCGCGCTTCCCGTACTGTCTCCGAAACAAAGAATATTTGTTTGTGCACTTATCGAAGCAGTTATACCTGAAGGTTGGGAAATAATAACTCCTACAATTGTTTTCATACTTCCGTTGCTATCGGTAACTTTGATGTCATAAGTACCTGCAACTAATCCAACGAAAGTATAATCCAAAGAAGAATTATTTAGACTATTCTGAACGATGCCTCCACCCTGTAATATTAATTCATATTTGTAAGGTCCGATGGATTGCTGGGTAATAACCACTTTTATGCTACCCGTTGAATAGCCATTACAATAAATGTTAGCATGTGCCGCTGTATCTTCCTGAATGACTAAGGACTGAGGTGCGGTTAAAGTAAAAGATAAAATTACGGGATTGCATAGTCCATCATTTATGGTGAGCGTATAATCTCCTGCAATAAGATTAGAAATATCTTGGCTTGAAGCCAAAAAACCACCTGGTCCTGACCACGAGTAGGTATAAGATCCTGAGCCACCTGTTACCGCGACAGCAATAGACCCATCATTTGCACCAACAGCACTAAGGTTAAAACCGTTATAATTGGACAAAACACTGGAAGTTCCAATTGCTGGATTTACGGTTATGCTATACGTATTAGGTTGACCTTGGCTAACCACTCCGTCATTTAGGGTTGCTGTTGCTGTATAAATAACTGTAAGTGGATTTGTTGTGGTATTCGTTAAAGTCTGAACAGGAATTACCGCCGTTGTTCCTGATGTTGTTGCCCCAGTAATTCCCGGAGGAATTGAAGCATACCAATTAAAAGTTACACTTCCAGTAGTTGGGCTTGATAAATTTATTGCGGAAGCATCACTTCCCGAACAGATTTTCTGATTCACACTTGAGAACACCACTTTGGGAGATGGATTAACCGTTATTACTACAGGAAAAGCTGTTCCTGCACAAGTTCCTGATTTTGGAGTTACCATATAAGTCGCGATAGCCTTTTGATCGGTAACATTAACTAGCGTTTGGCTAATAGAAGATTGAGGTGTATTTTGTGCATTTGCTCCCGAAATGGCTCCTACCGGACTAATTACAGCCGCACTCCAAGTATAAATGGTTCCGGTTGGAATTTTATTTCCTGAGCCATCAACTGGTGTAATTGAAAATGCAGTAGTACTACAAATGGTTTGTGCCAATGGAGATGTTATGCTTGGTTTTGGTTTTACTAGTATGGTATACTTATAAGAAGCTCCCAAACAAGCCGTTACTCCTGCTACGGTTGCTGTGGCATTATATTCAATAGTAATATCTGTATTTGTGGTGTTGGTCAAGGTTTGTGTTGGAATACTGCTTGTTCCTGAGGTTTGTATTGTTTCAGTTATTCCTGCAGGCTGGTTTGTTGTCCAGCTAAAAGTGACTCCCACAGTACTACTATTTAATGTTACTGCTGCAGCATTTTCTCCCGAACAAATCGTTTGTGGCGCAGGAGTAAAAGTTATCACTGGTGATGGATTTACAGTAATTGTAAAAGTTTTAATTGTTCCTGGGCATCCATTTATTGATGGTATTACAGTTATGGTAGCAATTTTTGGAGAGGATGTGGGATTACTTCCTATAAAGGAAGGAATAGTTCCTGATCCGCTAGTGGCTAAACCTACAGATGAATTTGAATTTGTCCAACTGTATGTTGTGCTAGGAATATTTCCTGTCAAAGGAATAGCCACTGTTGACAAACCATTACACACTTCCTGATTAAGGGGCTGTTCGACAGTTGGAGTCGGATTTACGGTAATTGTAAATGATTTTGATATTCCAGGGCAACCATTTGCCGTAGGCGTAACAATTACAGTCGCAATAAGTGGAGTTGTACCTGTATTCAAAGCGGTAAAACTTCCAATATTTCCAGTTCCAGAGGCCGCTAACCCTATCGAAGGCGTATCGTTGGTCCAGGCAAAGGTAGTTCCAGCCACGGCGCCATTAAAGCTAATGGCTGCACTGGACTGGTTGTTACATGCAGCCTTGTTGGCTATTGTATTGACTATTGACAAAGGATTAACCGTAATTGTAAATATTTTTGACATTCCCACACAACCATTTACTGAAGGCGTTACCGTAATTGTTGCTGTTATTGGAATCGTACCTGAATTTGTTCCCGTAAAAACAGGAATATCATTTGAACCAGATAAAGTGCTCAATCCTACGGCTAAACTAGTGCTAGACCAATTGTAAGTAGTACCTGAAACGTCTCCTGAAAAAACGATTTGAGTACTGGCTTGACCAGCACAAAGAATTATATTGTTTAAAACATGAACCGTTGGCTTTGGATTTACAGTGACAACAACATCAAAGGGAAGTCCGGGACATCCACTTGCCATTGGTGTTACCGAATAAGTTGCTGTCTGGGGTATTGCGGTTAAGTTTGTCAAAGTACCGCTTATAGTAGAAGCATTCGTTCCTGAGACGCCACCAGATAAACCGCCTGTAACAGTTGGGATGTTCCAAGTATAGGTCGTACCACTTGGAATTATATTTGGGCTTGTATTAGATGGTGTTGTTGTAAATAGTTCACCGCTGCAACTGGTGGAATTTATCGTGGCTGTTATCGATGGCTTTGGATTTACCTTAATGGTATAATTAAATACCGCTCCAAAACAGGATGCCCCACCCGAAAGTGATGCAGTTGCTACATAGGTAATTAGTATAGGAGTAGCAGTACTATTTGACAATACCTGCACCGGAATGGTGTCCGTTCCGCTTGTTGTCATTCCTGTAATCCCTGCCGGAACAGTTGCAGTCCAATTAAAAATTACTGAAGGTGTAGTGCTACTAAGGGTAACTACCGCACTTCCATTCCCCGAACAAATAGTTTGTATACTTGGAGAGAAAGTTACCACTGGTGATGGATTAACCGTAATTTTAAAAGTTTGAGGTGTTCCTGGACAACCATTTGCCGAAGGTGTCACCGTTATTACAGCTGTAATTGGTGTTGTTCCTGAATTTGCAGGTACAAAAGAAGGAATAGATGCAGTGCCACTAGCTGCCAATCCTATTAAAGCATTAGAATTACTCCAGGCATAAGTGGTCCCAAGAACTGCACCACTGAAAGTCTGCACTGCTGTTGCAACTCCTTTGCAATATTCTTTATCTAGAACCGGTTGTAAATTTGGAGTTGGATGTACCGTTATCGTAAATGTTTTTGGTGTTCCGGTGCAACCAGAGGCATTTTGTGGAGTGACAGTAAGTGTCGATGAAATTGTAGTTTGACCAGTATTAGACGCTGTAAAGGCCGGAATTGGTCCGGTTCCAGAAGCGGCAAGACCTATAGCAGTACTACTATTTG
This sequence comes from Flavobacterium sp. CG_9.1, assembly GCF_015751645.1. Taxonomy (NCBI): domain Bacteria; kingdom Pseudomonadati; phylum Bacteroidota; class Flavobacteriia; order Flavobacteriales; family Flavobacteriaceae; genus Flavobacterium; species Flavobacterium sp. CG_9.1. The sequence goes on along the minus strand of NZ_JADOVC010000007.1, from coordinate 87,226 downwards.
TCCACGAAAAGGAGGTTCCAAGTGCAATGGAACTAAAAGCAATACTGTTTTGATTGGCATTGTTGCATAAAGTGATAGAGGCAATATCATTTACTGTTGGATCAGGGAATACTGCTATCGTGAATGTTTTTGCTGTTCCTGTGCATCCATTTAGGGTTGGCGTCACCGTTATCGTAGCTGTTAAAACAGTCGTTCCGACATTAATCAACGCAAACGGGTTGATATTCCCTGTTCCATTGGTAGGCAACCCAATGGCTGAATTATTGTTTGTCCAGTTGTAAACGGTATTGGGGATACTTCCCGCAAATGATATGGCATCAGATTGTTGCCCTTTACATTTTGATTGACTTGGAATTACATCCACTGTTGGCGTGGGGTTGATGGTAAAGCTAACTTTTGTAGCTGTTGTTGTCCCACATTCATTCGTTACTGCTAATTTGATCTCATAGTTTCCCGGTGAACTATATGAAATGGAAGGCGTTGCACTTGTTGACGTCGCTGGTATTCCTCCTGTAAATTCCCAAGCATAAGTAGCGGTTTGTATCCCGCAATTTCCTACTATAGCTATTGGATTTATTACTGTATTAGGTACCGATTGGCAACGATTGGCAATCGAATTGATGCTGACAGTAGGCGGTTGCTTAACGATTACCGTTTTAGCTAAAGTTGTAACAGGTCCGCAGGAATTCGTCATTGTAAGTTTTATCGAATATGTCCCCGGAGTAACAAAATTGAACGTGGGACTTGCTGATGTTTCACTTCCCGTTACATAATTCCAAACGGCTGGTGCAGCACCACAAAATCCACTTGCATAAGCAACTTCCCAAGCGTAAAGTGGCGGAGTACAGGGATTTATTATACTCGTTGCATTTGTAGTTACCACATTTAAGGGAGAACACCCTTCAGTAGTATTTAAAGTAAATTGAGGAATGAAAGGGGATTCGATGCAAATAGTTTTTACCATTTCATCAATATCACAGCCATTGCCAATTTTCATCGTAATTGTATAGGTTCCCGACACATTAAAAACTGGACATATTGAATTTGTTCCAGCTTGCCACGTATTTGTGTTTGTAGATCCGTTACTATCACTTCCTAATTGACCACTGTTCAATGAAAAGCCTGTTGAAGGAGAAATTATCCAAACTACCTTTGACGCAATACAAGATGCACTTGTGGCAGTTGAACCTCTAATTGATTCATTTGTAAAACATATTTGAGAATTAGTACATAATTCAGATTTAGGCATATTAAAATTTGCAATGGGAGGAGTAGAAACACGAATTGGAACGACTATGCCAAATGATACGTCGCAAGGATTAGACGCTTCAATAGTTGCCGAAAATGAATTTTGTTGATTTGCACTTGTAACGCCACAAGATGATTTTAAAAATAAGTGAGTGATGGAAGCTGGTGGTGGATGATTGAAAATTGTTGGTGCTGAGTCATCATTAAAAGTAACGGTGTAAATAGTTCCTGGTGGGTTGTTTTCGGTTCCAGTAATTGGAAAAGTAAGTGCGGTTGAGATACAAATGTTAGTATTACCAGGATTACCAATTCCTACCGCTGGATTATTCCCTACAAACACCTTGTATATTTTAGTAATTGCACATCCATTTTGACCTGTAACAACATAAGTTAACGTCCACAATCCTACAGAATAAGTATGTGAGGTTGCGGCAGAAAAGGTGGAAGAAACAAAATCGGGCGAAGAATCTCCCCAGTTAATAACGTATTTTGTATTTGTTGAATTAGTTGTAGAAATATTTATAAAATCAATAAGCGACACGTCATTTGTACAGACTTTAAAAATTGGAAAACCATTATAAATTGCAGCTTCAGCACTAGAATTTAAGGAAGCATCTGGATTTTTGACAGTAACAACTTTAGAGATAGTTTTCACACATCCAAAAGTGTCAGTAACTTTTAGAGTTACGTTAAATGACTGCGATGAGCCTCCAATTACGTTGTTAAAGATATGAGAAGGATTCGGACTTGTTGAACTAGTACCACTACCGCCAAAATCCCACAAATACGTATAAGGTCCTGAACCTACTACAACCGAAGTAAATTGAACTGCAGTTCCAGAACATTGGTTATCAGTAAAGGCAAAATCAACAACTGGAGGGGCAGTAACAGTTACGGTAACACTTCCATTTTGCAGAATTTCTACGATTGGCATCGATGCATCTCGAACACTTATTAAGGTGTACAGAAAACTTCCTATCGTAGCTGTTGGCACGTTGATTGTTGCAGCATTGCCTGAGGTAGTGGTTAAAGTAGGTTGTTGTACTCCATCAATACTATAGGTAAACGTATAAGGTGCCGTTCCTCCCGCTCCTGTAAAGGTGATTACTGGCAGGGATCCGTCTTTACAAACAGAAGAGGTACTGGTAGTTATGGTTGCTGTAGGTGGAGCTAAATTAGTGTCTCCCTTATTTAGGATCTTTTTCTCCTTAATTAAAAAGCTACTAGTGACTTTAGCGCTTAATTGATGAACTGAAAATAGTAAAACAAAGAAAAATAGAATCCTGTAAAGGTGTTTCATAACTGTATTTTAAAAAAGTAAACCTAGAATACATCTGTTTTCACTGTAAGAAAAAAGATAATTTTGACCAAATATAACGTATTCGTTCTTGACCTTTTTATGGTTTACCGTAAAGACACCATTTTATGGTTAAAAAATTAATACAACAAAAGCATATAGGTTAAAAAAACTATTAAATGACAATATCATATACAATTTAGAGCTTTATTGATAGCGCTGCAATAGATGTGTAATATTTTGATACCTTGATAAAGGAAAATATAAATTTAAGAAGAATAGATAAATGATTTCGCTATTAACTAAATTCCTTCTTAAAAAATCGAAAGTAAAATTAAAGTTTTATAGCATCTAACTATTATCGAAAATTCTTTAGATAATCTAATCTGTTTTTACAAATCGACACCACATTTTTCATGATAATCGGATGTTTTCGTTTTTAATATTTGTAAAAAAAATGTCTGTCATATCAATTTCCAGCCTACTTTCAATAAGTCCATACCTGAAAATTGATTGGTACTGAACATAGATACGGCAGAATAAATTTAGATATATTTGAAAGAGTGCTCTTCTTTTGATAGCTATCAAAAAAATCTACCGATTAAATAATTTAATAATTCTGTCATGATTAAAAGCTACTTTCTGAAGGTTATTTAATACATAACCATGCTTGCTATTTCTTATGAAGTCATTTGAATAAAAAGATTGAAAGACTTATTAAACCCCGAACACTCCAAAGTTACAAGATGCAAAACAGTATTGATCTTTAACAAAAAAAACTTAAACGAGTGCATTTGTAAGCTGTTGAAAGCAACGGATGCTTGAACATTTTTTAGTAATTTAAATAGTGTATAAAATTGAATAATTCTATGGATTATCTGCAGAATTTTTTCTCACAAAAGAGCACCATGATCGACACTAATACATTTCGTAAGTTGAAAGCAATGTTTATGCTATATTTCTTTCTGGATTAGCCATAAATCAATAATAAGAGGCGTCAAATTTTAAAATACTGCTATTTAGAAATTAATATAAGAAGGATCTACAGCGCTACATTCTGGTTTACCAAACTAAAAGTCTCCACCGTTTAAGTATAAATTTTAACCATCTAGCTCATAAAACAAATAAACAATTAAATAACTATTTTAGCAACAAATAGTCGACTAAGTACATAAATAAAAGATAAACAGCAAAATAATTAACGATTATTAAAAATGAATTTTGTTTTTATATTTAAAAAAAATTACTTTTGGTGCCAAAATAGCATGAACAATAATGGAAGAAAACTACTTTATAAAAAATAATGATTCTCAAAATTTTACAGCTAAACCTAATGGAATCTCTTCTGTTTTGGTAAAAAATAAAAAGCAACCTTTCCTTGTCTTTTTAAGTATTTTCTTAATGATATTTTTAGGAATTAAAATGAATGGGCAAACCACTACTGTAACTATTTCAACAATTGGTGCTGGAACTTGGAAAGTACCTGCCGGTGTTACAGGTTCATTTACTGTTGAAGCATGGGGAGCTGGTGGATCTGGAGGAGGTGTTAATGGTGTTAATATAGGAGGTTCTGGGGGTAGTGGTGGAACTAATGTAAAAACCACTTTTTCGAGTATCACTGCTGGAACAACATACAATCTTTACGTCGCTCCTACAACAAATCCAGGGACTTTAGGAGCGGCAGGTTTAAATGGAGCCAATTCTTGGTTCAACACCGCTACTATTTTAAATGCAAATGGAGGTATAGGTGGTAAAGGCGGAACTTCAAATGGACTTGCAGTTACTGCAATTACAACAAGTAGTTTAGGAACTGGAACTGGAACTAGTATTACTGCCGGCGGATCAACTGCGGCAGCTACAGGAGCAAATGGCTCTACGGGAGGCGCAGGGGGAAATTCAGGCGGAGCAGGCGGAGCCGCTGTTGGAGGTTCCAGCAACAACAATTATAGAGATGGTAATTTTGGAAACTCCCCAGGTGGTGGTGGTGGTGGATCAACTGTAGGTGGTGGTAGCGGAAGTTTAAGTTATGGAGGACTGGGTGGTCGAGGTGAAATTAGAATCACTTTCACTTGCCCAACATACGTAGTTAACGCAGGATCAAATCAAACTTTAACAACTTGTGCAACAACAACAACTTTATCTGGCAGTGCAATTCCTGCAGGAACAACAGGAAGATGGTCGGTAGTATCTGGAACAGCTACAATAACTACGCCATCGTCACCAACTTCTGGGGTGACAGGATTAATTATAGGATCAACAGCAACCTTACGTTGGGCCATCTCAAACGGTGATTGTGGTACTACCTCTTCTGATGTAACAATTACAACAACTGCTGGACCTGGGTGTTTAACCTATTGTACACCAACATACTCTGTCGGTTCTGGTACTGGGGATCAAATCACTAATGTTACTTTAGGTACTTTAAATAATACTAGTGGCGCTTCTGTATCCCCTTTCTATACTCTTTACAATACTGTTACCAAACCTAATTTATTACAATCTTCAACCGCTTCAATAGCAGTAACTTTTGGTACTGATGCTAATCAATATGCTGGAGTTTGGATTGACTTCAATCAAAATGGAATTTTTGAAGCTACTGAAGGAACAGTTTCTGCTGTTAACGCTGGTGCAAATGGAACAACGGTTATCAATATTCCCGTACCGGCAGGTGCTATCTTAGGAAATACGAGAATGAGAGTTCGTGGTGGAAATGATTCTGCGCTTATGACTAGTCAGGCTTGCGGGGCAACAACTAGTACTTATGGTGAAACTGAGGACTATATCGTAAATATTACTATTACACCAAATCCAACTATTACTAGCTTAGGATCTACGAGCGGATGTATCGGTACTTCAATTACGATTAACGGTACAAATTTTACAGGAGCTACCGCTGCAAATATTAAAATAGGAGGTACAGCCGTTTCATCTATAATATCAAATTCTGGAACACAAATTATTGCTGTTATCGGAGCTGGTACTACAGGCCCCGTAACAGTCACTACTTATGGAGGGGTGACGGGAACAAGTTCCGCTACTTTTACAGTAAATCCTCTGCCTTTACTAACTGGACAACCTGCTACACCAGCTGTTGCATGTGCAGGAGCTAATACAACAACAATATCTGTAACAGCAACCGGGGCAACAACTTATCAATGGCAAAAAAACGGTGTAAACATTTCCAATACCGCACCTTTTAGCGGGACTAGTACTGCCACATTAATAATAACAAATCCTACCATAGCTCTAAATGCTGACAATTTTAGAGTAATTGTATCCAATGAAGCGGGATGCGCAGTAACTTCGAATGCCGTAACACTCTCAGTAACGGCTCCAACCGTGATTTCATCAAATCCAGTTAATGTAACAATTGCTCCAGGAGCAAACGCTTCTTTCACAACAGTAGCAACAAATATCCCAACAAGTTATTTATGGGAGCTAAGCACCAATAGTGGCGGCGCTTGGTCAACAGTTACAAATACTGGTGTATATTCTAATGCCACAACTGCGTCCCTAAAAATTACGGCAGCCCCTCTTTCAATGAACAGTTATCAATATAGAGTAACTGCCATCAATGCCTGTGGAAATTCATCTTCTTCAAGTGTGGCAGTTTTATCAGTGGTTACGTATTGTACTTCTTCAGGAAATACAACCGCGGCAGGAATAACGGGAGTTATTTTTAATACAATTAATAATACCGGAACAGCAGTAAATGCTGCTTATACTGATTACACTTCAATCTCTACCACGGTAATTAAAACACAACCTTACAACATAAGTGTTTTTGTAAACACATTAAATAGTTCCATTTACTACCAAAAAGTATGGATAGATTGGAATGGTAACGGAGTCTTTACGGATGCTGGAGAAGAATATTCACTAGGAACCGTAACCAGCAATACAAATGGGCTGTCAAGCTTATGCCCATTATCTATTACCGTTCCAGCAGGTGCAACAACTGGTTCTGTAAGAATGCGCGTGCAATCAAAAAATGGTTCATACACCACAACTTCATGCGATACAGGTTTTACTGGAGAAGTTGAAGGATACACGCTAAATATTATAGATCTTATACCTTGTACAACACCATCGACACAACCAACTGCCTTAAACTTAGTATCCCCGGCAGGAGGAACTACAATCACCGGTACTTTCACCGCTGCTGCGCCAGCTCCAAATAGTTATTTAGTGGTAATTAGCACCTCTTCTGCACCACCAACTCCAGTAAATGGCACAACCTACACCGTTGGAGGAACAGTTGAAACTGGCGGATATCTGCTTGTAGATACTGATAATAACACTTCTTTTACCGCAACCGGATTGTCACCGGGAACTCAATATTATACCTATATCTTTTCTTTTAATGGTCTTTGTTCAGGAGGACCATTATACAATATTGTATCTCCTCTTAACGAAACAATTACAACTGCCACTGTTTTACCGTCTGCTTATTGTGCTCCTTTAACAAAAAATTCACAAGTTGCTACCAGATATATAAATAATGTAAATTTTATTGGGACATTAAACGACATATCCAATTTAACAACAGGCTACTCTTCAACTCCTAACAATGGATATCAAAACTTCACAAGCAATACCAGTAAAGCAATTCAAGCCCAAGGTGAAGGAATTAATATATCAGTAGAAGCTAATGCAAGAGGAAGATGGAAAGCATGGGTAGACTGGAATAAAAACGGCATATTTGATGTTGCAACCGAACAAGTATATGATTCTTCAGCAGCAATTCTCACAACTACTTTTGGATTCATAGTACCTCCTAGTACCGCTCCAGGAGATTATAGGATTAGAATTAGAATTTACAATAGCTTGTATCCAACTGGTCCTCCCGGCAATCCAACTATTAATGAATCTTTCGCTTACAATTTTGCTCCATGTGATCTATTTGATTCAAGAAATGTAAATGGAAGTACTGCTTCAGAATACGGAGAAGCAGAAGATTATTTATTTACAGTAGTTTCTAGTTGTAATGCAATAATTAAAACTGTTTCAAATGGGGCTGTTTGTGGTGCTGGCCCAGTCACCTTATCTGTAACTGGTTCTGTTGGCACAACTAGCTATCATTGGTACAACTCTTTAACAGGAGGTACTGAAATACCAGATGTTAATACAGCAACGTGGATAACTCCAACATTATCTAGTAATACAACTTATTATGTTACTGCTGATAATGGTACTTGCGAATCTAAAGTAAGAACACCTATAATTGCTAAAGTAAGTCCACTTCCAATTTTAACATTTACACCAATTAGTCCACAAGTTTGCGGTGAAAATGATATAATAACGCTAACAGCCTCTGGAGATACTGAACAGGTTTTTTTAATAGACGAAAATTTTGAAGGTGGGGGCTTAGGCGTATTTTCAAACTCAAATATTTTGAGTAATCCCGCAGTTGACAGCAAAACAATGTGGAAAAATCGCACCAGCACATTTATACCAGATGGTCTGACATGGTATCCTGCAATTTCTTCAAATTTCGGTTCCAATAAATTCGTAATGACTACTTCTGATATAGGATCGTGTGGCCCTTCTTGTTTTTACAAAGTTGACAATGCATTAGTTTTTCCAATTATTAATTCAAATTCGTATACGGATTTAAGATTAACTTTTAGAATGTATTATTCAAGGTATTTCCCTGATGGAAATTCAGCATACAACGGAATAGAATATATGCAGGTACAAGTTTCTACAGATGGTACTACTTGGGTAACAATTAACGGCAACATAATTACTGATAAGGGAATTGGAACCCGATTCTCAGACATGGACTATGATTTAAAATCTTATGTCAACCAAGCTAATTTAAGAATTAGAATTAGATATTATAGTGAATCGTGGTGTGATGGAGCTGCAATTGACGACGTTAAGCTATTTGGAACAAAACCATTAAGCAGTAGTTTTAATTGGACTAGTGCCACCCCTGTAGATGCCTACAGCGATTCAGCATGTCTAATTACATACAAAGCGGGAACACCTACTGCATCCGTTTACATAAAACCAACATTATCGCAACTAGAACAAGGCACATTTACATTTACAGCAACTTCCCTTTTATCGAATGGTTGTTCTGCTGGGACACCAATTACGGTAACTAACACCACTAAGATTTGGCAAGGAACTTCAACTGACTGGAATTCTTTAACAAACTGGTTGCCATCTGGAGTACCCACTTCCTCTAACTGTGTTATAATCCCAGCCACAACTGTCATTCCAGATAGTAATTATAATGCTTTCGCAAAAAACCTAACGGTTAAATCAATAGGCGACTTGACCCTCTCTTCTACAAGTAACCTTACCGTTACTGACTTTGTAAATGTACATACAAATGGGATTTTCAACATAAGAGATAAAGCCAACTTGATTCAAATCAATAATACTCCAAATACCGGGACTGTAAATATTGAAAGAATTTCACAGCCAATGTATAATATCGACTACACCTACTGGAATTCACCTGTAACTTTAGCTTCTAATTTTACATTAGGTTCATTATCTCCAAATAGTCCTTTGATGTTTTCTTGGATACCAACAGTTTCTGCAGGAACTGGTGGTAGCTGGCAAAATGAAAATAACGCTACAATCATGGACCCTCGCAAAGGGTACATAGTACGTGCTCCTAATACCTTTAGCTCATCAATCAAAACGCCTTACACAGCCACATTCGTAGGAACACCTAACAATGGCACCGTAACTTCGCCCATTATAAAAGGAACTTTGACAGGAGTCGTTGATGTAGATGCTGAAAATGATGAGTGGAATCTTATAGGAAATCCCTATCCATCAGCAATTGATGCTGGATTATTCTTAGAACTTCCTGCTAATATAAATTCCATCAATGGAACAATATATGTTTGGACCCATAATACAGCACCAAGCGCAGCAGAACCTGATCCTTTTTATGGAGATTATGCATTAAACTATACTGAAAATGACTACGCTTCATTCAACAGAACGGGCGGAGTATCGACAAGATCTTCTGCAACGACGGGAGGTTCGCCTCCATCAGGATATATAGCTTCTGGACAATCTTTTTTTGTGAGAGCAGCCAATACAATGACTCCAGGTACAACTGCCGCAACTTTCAATAATAGTATGCGAGTAGGTGTAGAAGGAAAGAATGGTGATTTCTTCAAAATGAATAAAAACCAAAAAAACGAAGCAATTCCAAAAAATGTTTCAGATATAGAGAGACACCGTATCTGGTTGAACTTAACTAATAACTCGGGCGCTTTCAGTCAAATACTTGTAGGGTATATTGAGGGTGCCACGCAAGGTTTGGACAGGAGTTTTGATGGAGAATCCTTCGGCGGAAATAATGTTGGCTTCCATTCCATTATACCTGAAGCACAATTAACCATTCAAGGGCGTGCATTGCCATTTGATGAAAACGATCAGGTTTTACTAGGCTACTATTCTGAAATTTCAGGAAAACTATCTGTAAGAATTGACCATTTAGACGGGCTCTTTGTCAATCAAAATATTCTTTTAGAAGATAAGGAATTAGGGATTATCCATGATTTAAAAGATACACCGTATGTTTTTCAAACAGAAATTGGTGATTTTGATGAACGTTTTGTGCTCCGCTTTACTGATAAAAGTCTTGCAATTAATGACCTTACCAACGAAAATACAATTATTATACATTACACGCAATCCAATAAAATTTTGAATATCGCCAATAAAACGGGAGACAATACGATCGAATCCGTATCTCTTTACGACATTCAAGGAAAATCAATTTCAAACTGGGAGATTACTGATAAAGAGCAAACGAATATTAAAATTCAAGTTCAAAACGAAACGTCAGGTGTATATATCGTAAAACTCAAAACTACCAAAGGAAATAGCAGCAAGAAAATTATTATTAAGTAATTTAAATTGCCATTTTACCATCACAAAAACTTCTCTTCATCGGGAAGTTTTTTTTTGATCCTACAAAACCAACTGAACGGAGAATTTATGAAATTGTGCTCCAAAAATCATTTTAAATTTTTATTTTAAAAATAATTATAAACTTACATTTTTTAGTTTTTTATGCTTTTAATCGATTTTATAGCTACTTCATCTGATTTATTTAATTTATAAGTTTAATTTCGAGCTGTAAAAAGATCTTTTTTGAGGATTTATTTTTACTCCACCTCGTTACTTGACCCATTATTAATTAAATACAGTGAGTACATTATGAAAAAAACTACTCTAAAGCTTTATGTAACATTGGTATGTATCCTCTTTCCGCTTCTAGCATTTACGCAACTACAAACATTTATTTTATCAGAATCTTTTGTTGTCCCAAAAAGAATCAGTACCCGTTCGATCGAAACATTCGGTGGTGGTTCGTGCTTTAAGCCAAATGCAAATGGCATTGCAATTGAGAATACGAACAACACTATCGCTCCTACTGCAGCAGATCATTGGAAAACTAAAAAAAAATCAGAGCTAAGTACTGTTGCTCTAGTTGTTGCACCGGAAGGAGCCCGTAATTCACACCAATCCGCAACAGACAATAAAAACGAACTACTTTTAGTTCCAAGCCCCATATTAAAGACTTATGCTGATCCCGAGATCACTATTTTGGGTAATGCGGCGACTATAGTCGACGGGGACACTACTCCAACGAGTACGGATTGGACCGATTTCGGATCTATGGAAACCAGCACGGGAGCCATCATTAAAACCTACACCATTCAAAATACGGGTACGGCTGATTTATCCATAGGAGCTATCACAATTTCAGGAGCTAATGTGGCTAATTTCACACTTGCTACGAGTCCAAATGCTATAATTCCCGCTGGAGGAAGCAGTAGCTTTTCGGTTCGTTTTGACCCAGACACCCTCGGTTTAAAAACGGCTGCCCTTTCGATAGTAAATAATGACATTGATGAAAATCCGTATAATTATTCGATCCAAGGAACAGGAATCCAAACTTTTTTTGATAGTGATGGCGATGGTATTTATGATAATTTTGATATAGATGATGACAATGATGGTATACTAGATGCTACCGAAGAACTAAATTGCAACAATGCAAATGGTACTAAAGTAGCCTACAAATTCTTAAATGAAACCTTTGGCACAGGAGGAAGAACTGCCAGCTTTACGGCCGCCTATAATGCCACAACAACCTATTGCTACGAGGATGGAATTGCTGGGCCGAATACAACCCAATGTCCTTTTCAATCCAGTAAAATATTGGATGACGGTGAATACACCGTAGTCTCTAAAATAACCGGAACAACAGCCAGCGATCCTGAAAATATTCACGGCGATTTAGCTTGGTACAATGGAGAAGATCATACCCCAGGGGACGTTAATGGTAGAATGGCCGTTTTTAATGCCAGTTTTACTCCAGGTATTTTTTATGAAACAACCATTACCGGTGTTTTGTCTAATTTACCAATAACCTACAGTTTTTGGGCCTTAAATATCATGGCAAAAAATACGTTTCCTAATTCTATTTTACCCAACATTACTGTTGAATTTTATGATTTGTCAAATAATTTTCTAACGTCATTCAACACAGGAGACATTGGGAGATGTTCTGGAAGCACCACAGATAACAGTTGCGCTCAAGGAGTTTGGAAACAATTTACCACCAGCGTCAACTTAGGAAATATCAATGCCTTTACCATCCGTTTCAAAAATAATGCCCCTGGAGGTGGCGGTAATGATTTGGCTTTAGATGATATTTTAATTTCACAAACGTTGTGTGATTTAGACCGCGATGGCGTTGCTGACTTATTTGATTTAGACTCCGATAATGATGGAATTGAAGATGTTATCGAAGTTGGTTTAGCCCACTTGAGCGGTGGTCAAGGAAAAATAGCTACCGCATGGGCAGACGCAAACGGCAATGGACTGCACGACAATGCGGAGGCTATCGCCATGCTACCAGCACTAGATTCTGATGGAGACGGTATTCCTAATTATTTGGATTTAGACAGTGACAACGATAGTCTTTTTGATGTAGACGAATCGGGTGCAGGGAATTCAAATGCGGTTGCAGGATTCATCAACGGGGATGGAGACATTAATGGCGATGGTACTGGAGACGGATTAGATACGGAAACTTTTAGAAGCAAAGACACGGATGGCAATGGAATCAGTGAACTTTTTGGTGATGGAATACTGGATATTTATGATTATGGTACAGGCCTCAATCAATATGGCAATTTAGGACAAGGAAGTACAGTGGCTCCTTTTCTGAATTATCTTCTCGATACCGATGGCGATGGAATTCCGAACTATATTGATATAAAATCCAACGGACTGACCTTTGATATTGCCAACACCTTGCTACTCTATACTTATAAAACCTTGGACGCTGATAATAACGGTATAATTGATGGAACTGCTGATGTTGATAAAGATGGTATTCTAGACAACTTTGACACTAATACCGCTGTTTTTGGTTCGCCAAGGGATTTGCGAACCAAATTATTTCTTGACTTTGACGGTCGAAACGATTACGGGCAAAGCACCTCGATTCTTGGCGGTTTGGGTAGTGCCACGCTGATGGGATGGATTAATTTAAATTCAACTTTTTCAACTGCTGGGGTAGTTGTGGGTCAGGATAAGTTCCAAATTAGAGTTTCTGCTGCGAAAAAACTAGAGGCCGTCGTGAATGGCACTTTAGCAACTTATGCTACAACACTAAACAGTTCTCGGTGGTACCATGTCGCCGCCGTTTATGATAGCAGTACAATAAAACTCTATTTGAATGGCGCTTTGGTGTCAACCCAAGCCAAAACGGGAAGCATCGCAGCGGACGCATCACTGCTGACTTTAGGTAAAGATCCCCTAGCAAACAGCAGTTATTTTAAAGGAAAAATAGACGAGATACGCGTTTTTAATGTGGCGCTGACGGCTTCACATTTACAAAGAATGGTTTATCAAGAAATCGAGAACTTTGGTTCAGAAATTAGAGGCAGTAGTATTCCTAAAAATATTGCCTCCACTCCTGCTACACTGCCTTTTGCCAATCTGCTCCGCTATTACAGAATGGATTATTATAAAGATGACATTATTGATGACTTATCAACACCTGCAATTGATGTCAGCGGCACTAAAATTTACAATCACAAAAACATTTATCAGCAACAAGCACCCATGCCTTTTTTAACGGAACGAACAGGTAGGTTTGCCGAAGCAGTAAATAGCCCTTCCAAAGAAATCATAGGAAATGACATTATGGAGCAGGACTGGTCCATTGTAAAAGTGCAGCATGACATTACCGAAACGGCCAACAACATTGATTTAGGAATGATGGTAGATTCTGGAAAGAAAATTGTGATGAATAACGATACCAAAATACAGAATGACTGGTATCTGAAATTAGATGGTTCTATTGATCTTGCAGGTATGTCACAATTCATCCAAACAACGGAGAGCGATTTAGACGTAGCCAGTGCTGGATCAATAGAACGAGATCAGCAAGGACAATCTAACTTGTACAATTACAACTATTGGAGTTCACCAGTAAGCCCAATAAATACTGTTACTAACAATACAGACTATAGTGTAAATAGCGTTTTTAAAGACGGAACTAACCCTGCAGCACCAGCAAATATTTCGTGGATAAGTGGATATAACGGTGCTCCTACAAGTCCAATTAGTCTGGCCCGCTACTGGCTTTATAAATTTGATAACTATGCAAGCGCTTACGCAAATTGGGTACAAATAAATGAAACAAGTCCGTTGCGAGTAGGTCAAGGATTTACCTTAAAAGGCGACGGAGCAGTCTCTGGAACTCAAAATTATACCTTTGTAGGAAAACCTAATAATGGAACTATTCTAACCAATACCGTTAGCGCGGAGCAATTATTGCTTACTGGAAACCCATATCCATCCGCTATTGATGCGTATGCATTTATAAATGACAATCTGACGTCTGTAGACCGACCGCAAGACACGGGTTTAGACGGGACCATTTATTTCTGGGAACATTCCTCTAGTAACAATTCCCATGTTCTTAAAGAGTATTTAGGCGGATATGCCATGCTCAATTTATCAGGAGGCTTGCCTCCCGTAGTTCCAGAATTGATTAGCGGTGTAGGTTTGAGTACTAAAATTCCAAAGCAGCACATTCCTGTAGGACAAGGATTCTTTGTCTATGGAAAAACTGGGGGTGGCGGTGCTGTAATTTTTAATAATAGTCAACGAACATTCCAAAGAGAAACGGACGCTGCATCCAACACCCTTTTCAAAAATAAAGCTAAAACAAAAGAAGAAAATTCATGGAATACGAATGCTAATGATCCCGTAATAAAAGATACCCTAAAAAGAATCCGCTTGGGTTTCAATTCGGCATCTAATTTTCACCGCCAAGTATTGCTGGCCTTCATGCAGGAAAAAGCAACGAGTGCAATTGATTATGGTTATGACGGCTATATTCTAGACGATTTTCCTACTGACATGTATTTTCTAAACGGTGCAGAGCAATTGGTCATTCAAGGCGAAGGCTTCTTTGATCGCGAGTCCTCCTACCCTATCGGCGTAAAAACGGCTATCGAGGGACCTGTAAAGTTCTTGATTGATGAACTCGAGAATTTTGAAACTGACCAACCGATATTTATCTACGATGACCAAACTAAAATATACCACAATATTAGGAATGAAGTTTTTGAAATCAATTTGCTAAAAGGGGAATTCCACAGCCGTTTTTCATTGCGTTTCAAAGATAAAACGCTAGGAACAACTGAACAAATTAAAAATGAAAATGACCTTACATTCCTCTATTCACAAAATAGAAATTCACTTGTAATCCATAATAAACTGCTAGATACAACAGTTCAAGAAGTTACCTTATTCAATATATTGGGACAAGCAGTTGCCAATTGGGAAATTGAAAACCAAGGTCAGGAAAATATTCAGCTTCCTGTCAAAAAAATGAGCACTGGCGTTTATATTGCAAAACTTAAAACATCGACAGGAGTTTTAAGCAGAAAAATAATCATTAAATAACAGGTTTATTTAGGAGCAAAATCAAGGCACTTAAGTAAATATTAATCCAAATATTAAAGATTAATTTGAATTATTATTTATATTTGGTCAGAAATTTGAGATAATATCAAAAGAAAGAAAACCAATTAAACAGTATAAAATGAAAAAAATTGTAACATTTGTAGCAATCGCATTCCTTACCCTAAGCGTTAATGCTCAGGAAGTAAAAGCTGTCGCAAAAGAAAAAGCAAAAAAAGAATCTTGTTGTGCCAATAAAGACACGAAAGCTAAAACTATGACTGCTGCAGAAGTGGCTAAGTGTAAAGCTAATTGCAAGGCGGAAGGTAAAACGTGCAAAACGGCTTGCTAACTAAAAGTTGATTTATTGCATTTGAATTTGATACAAACGAAAACGCCTCTTTACATCAGTAAGAGGCGTTTTCTAGTTATATATTCTTTTGGAAACTGTTTTTATTTTACCCTTACACTCCATTCAAAATCCATTTCGGAAACTTGTATTCCCTTTTCATCCGTTCCTATGGATTTCATCCAAAAGGTTTGCCCTTCTCCAGTGGCAATAGTTTCTTGAATCGCTTTTTCTATTAAATGCCCGTCCTTGCAGGTAAAAGTGATTCTTCCCGTAGCTTTTTTGGTAAAATTACCTTTGTTGTTGGCGACCAGCATGGAGATTTTCCGACCACTTTTTTGAATTTGGAACATAACCAAAGCTCCCGTAGAAAGTTCCGCAGCCATGGCTTGTACGGCAAAATACATGGAATTAAACGGATTTTGATTGATCCATCGGTGTTTTACCGATACAATACATTTATTTTCATCAATGGCTGCGACACGAACACCACAAATAAATGCCGAAGGCAATTTGAATAAGAGAAATTTATTTAGTTTTGATGCTGTAAGATTCATTATTGCTCGATTTTTTGCTAAAATACAAAAAAATACTAGGCGTGCCTATTAAATTAATTTGTTAATTTTATGTTAATATTTGGTACTATGCGAAACAAGATACTGTCTTTTAGATATATATTTGTATAAGAAATTACTATGTAGCCTAAATGCTTTTATAGTTAAGCCGTTTCAATCATCATCAAAATCAAAAAAAATGGAAACCACTACTGAAAAAAACATCGCCACTTTTACACATTTGAGTTCGTTAACGCAATACTTCATTCCTTTTGGAAATTATATTTTTCCAATAGTGCTTTGGAGTACTAAAAAAGAGGAATCTGAATTTGTGGATCACCACGGAAAGCAAGTCCTGAATTTTCAATTGAGTTTACTATTGTACTCATTATTGCTAATTATGATTGCAATTCCTTCATTTCTTATTTCTGTATTTAAGGATATGCCCCTTAACACGTTGATGCACGACCATGAATTTACTTATTCAAATTTCAACTTTGAGAATAATATTGGAGCACTAACCTTGGGAATAATTTGTGTTTTAATTTTTGGACTTTTGAAAGTGGCTGAATTCTTTTTAATCATTTATGCTTCAATCAAAACATTAAATGGAGAAAAATACAAATATCCAATAACGATTCCGTTCATTAAATAAGACCTAATCCGAACAAATTATCTCGAGGTAGAGTCCCATAGGTATTAGCAAAATAACAGCCACAGATTCACAAATTAAAAAAGAGTATTGAAAATCTGTGAATCTGTGGCTAAAAAAACCAAACAGCGCTTCGAGGAATTAAAGCTAAAGAGATTAAAAGAGAATAAACGTAATACACAAAGCGAACGAACTAGCCCTGATTGCAACGGCATCCTTTACTTGCTTTCTTTAAGCAAGTAAAGATAAAGTGGAAAGCAGGAATAAGCTCCAAATAAAATAAATCAATCAAAAAATGAACTGTTTAATCAACACAAAATCAAAAAAAAGGAATTATGAACATTGAAAACACAAAAGCCCAGATGCGCAAAGGTGTTCTCGAGTTTTGCATCTTATCTGTATTGAAAGAAAAAGATGCCTACACATCGGAAATATTAGACACTTTGAAAAACGCAAAATTATTAGTCGTGGAAGGAACGATTTATCCTCTCTTAACCCGATTGAAAAATGATGGATTACTCAACTACCGTTGGGAAGAATCGACCTCAGGACCACCGAGAAAATATTACGGCCTGACCGAAATTGGACAAACTTTTTTAAATGAACTAAATAGCACCTGGACTGAATTATCAGATGCCGTAAACCTAATAACCAACCAAAAATAATAGTCATGAACAAAACAGTAAATATAAATCTAGGCGGCATGTTTTTTCACATAGATGAAGACGCATACCAAAAATTGACCCGCTATTTTGACGCCATAAAACGTTCTTTATCCAACTCATCTGGTCATGATGAAATCATAAAAGATATTGAAATGCGCGTTTCGGAATTATTGCATGACAAGCAAAAAACCGATAAGTATGTTATTGGGTTGAAAGATGTAGATGAAGTGATTGCCGTAATGGGACAACCAGAAGACTATATCATTGAAGATGATTTTAAAGAAGCAAATACTGCGTACAGCACTGTTAGCCGAAGAACAAAAAAACTATACCGTGACAGAGAAAAAGGGATGATTGGTGGAGTTTCGGCTGGATTAGGACATTACTTTGGCGTAGATGCTGTGTGGATCAGAATCGTACTTATCTTATTAGTTTTTGCTGGATTTGGAACTGGAATCCTGGCTTACATCATTCTTTGGATTGTAACTCCAGAAGCGGTGACTACCTCAGAAAAACTAGAAATGACGGGAGAACCCGTGACGATTTCAAATATCGAAAAAAAAGTTCGGGAAGAATTTGAGAATGTTTCCGACAAAATTAAAAATGCGGACTACGATAAATACGGCAATCAAATAAAAACAGGTGCTGGCAAAATAGGAAGCTCTTTCGGTGATTTTATTATTACTGTTTTTAAGGTTTTTGCGAAATTTTTAGGTATCATTTTAATCCTATCCGGTTTAGCGATGATAATCGTTTTCCTAATTGGTGCATTGACTTTGGGTTCTGCCAACTTCAGTAGCTTTCCTTTTCATCAATTTATTGAATCTGGAAACTTCACTGATTATCCCATTTGGTTTTTTGGAGTATTAGTAGTTACTGCGGTGGGAATTCCAAACTTTTTCTTAATACTTTTAGGATTTAAATTAGTATCACCTAACATAAAATCCATTGGAAATATAGCAAAATACACGTTGTTAGCCCTATGGATCATTGCAATAGCGCTCTTAATTTCGATTGGAATAAAACAAGCCTCTGCTTTTGCGATTGATGGTAGAGTAGTCAAAAAAGAAACCATTAATTTGATGCCTAATGACACGCTTTTCATTGCCTTCAAACACAATGATTATTTTGCTAAAAATGTAGAAGACCGTAATGATTTCATGGTAACCCAAGATTCAACCGGAAACGATATCATTTATTCAAATGAAGTTAGTTTTAAAATTGAAAAAACAGAGGAGAAAGCACCTTATATCCAAATTGAAAAAGAGGCTAGAGGAAAATCCTTATCTGATGCAAAACAAAGAGCCGAACAAATTAAATACAGTTACAAAATTATTGGCAACCAATTGATTTTAGATAATTATTTACTAACTGAATTAAAAAACAAATACAGAGACCAAGAGATTGAAATAACATTATTTGTACCAGAAGGATTGCTACTGAAAGTGGATTCTAGTGTACAAAATTACGATAGATCAAATGATGAATATTTCAATTTACACTACAGTTCAGATAATTACATTTATAAAGTAGAAAATTCTCAAATAAAATGTTTAAATTGTCCCGCAGATGAAAACGAGTATAATGACGTGGGTGCTACTACTGAAAATGATAGCATTGAAACGTCAGTTACTATCAATGAAAACGGAGTTTCTGTAACGAATGATACTTTAATTAATTCAAAAAAGAATCGTAAAGAATTAAAAATAAATAAAGACGGGATAATCATTAAAACGAATTAGTCATGTTAAAAATCATCACCTTAATCACCAAGTTTATTGTAATAGCGTTAACAGCTTTGTTATTCGCTTCGTGCAATCACTCCATTAATTTGAATTCTATAGAAGGAAGCGGAAATGTCACAACCGAGAAAAGAAATGTTGAAGATGATTTCAAGAGCATAGAGGTTAACAATGGCATTGATGTAGTTATTGTACAAGCTGATAAAACAGAAATAGTTGTGGAGGCAGATGATAATTTACAAAAACACATCACTACGAAAGTTAAAAATGGAACCCTGATTATTTCTTGTGACAAAAATTATTTTATCAATACCGGTTCCAAAAAAGTGACGGTTAAAATGCCTTTGATAGATGAGCTAGAAGCCACAAGCAGCGCTACCATTACCAGTAGGAATACATTAAAAGGAGAAAATATCCGACTCAACACTTCTAGTGGAGGGACGATCGACCTGAATATCGAATCCGATGATATCAACTGTGATGCTAGCAGCGGCAGCAGTATCACAATCAATGGAAAAGCGCTACAAATGAGAACTACCGCATCAAGCGGAAGTGCAATCAATGCCGATGATTTATTAGCTAATACAATTATTTCCGATGTTTCAAGCGGAGCCAATACCACTGTTCACCCTATTGTTAGCTTGGATGCCGAAGCGTCTAGCGGAGGTACTATTATCTATAACGTCCAACCAAAAACAATGCAGAAAAATATAAGTTCTGGTGGCAGCATCAATCAACAATAAGACAACCCCATATTAAATTAATAAATCATCCATCACAAGTGGATGATTTTTTTATATTTGTACGGACTCTAATTCAACTTATCATGAAAAAACATACCGCTATACTCCTATTCGTCTTATTTACTACCTTACTATTCGCGCAGAAAAAAGAAAAAATAAAAGGATCAAAAACAGTAACGGTTGAGCAGAGAGCCCTTGGCAATTTTGAAGCATTACTCGTCGAGGACAACCTGGAGGTACATCTAGAAAGGGGAGAAAAAACGGAACTAAAAATCGAGGCCGATGACAACCTGCAGGATATTATTTCATTGGATTTAAGTGATAACACATTGCGCATTTATACCACAAAGCAAGCTACAAATTACAAAAAAATAATAGTGAGAGTGACCTATACCAAAGATTTGAATCTCATTACGGCAAAAGATGAAGCGACCGTTAATGCGATACAAGAACTTTTACTGAATACCATTACACTAAAAGCACATGATGAGTCCAAATTATTTTTGAATGTCAATACCAAGGATTTCTTACTTCAGGCAGACGATAAATCAAAAACAGAATTGAATTTAAAATCAGAAAATACAATCCTCGAATTAAGCAAAAATTCATCGTTGAAAGCCTTAGTTAACACTACTGATTTGAAAATAGATTTGTACCAAAAATCAGATGCTACACTTGAAGGTACCGCTGTAAATGCGATACTGCGATTGGACAATAATGCCTCATTTACCGGAAATAAGTTCACAACAAAAAATGCAGATATTACCTCCGAAAGTTATACCAACTGTAGTTTATTTGTGGAAACTACCGTGATTATTGATGCTGCTAATAAATCAGAAATCCAATTACTTGGTTCTCCAAAAATTGAAATACGAAAATTTGCTGATGAAGCAAAATTGATTAAGAAATTGAAATAATCCTCTCCCCGACCCTCTCCAAAGGAGCGGGAGAAAAACAGGATTGATACTATATATCATAACCAACAAAAAGTCCCACTTGCTATGGCAAATGGGACTTTTTCAATGTAACTTATCTAACTATAATTATTCTTTAGAAGCTAGATATCTTTCAGCGTCTAGTGCTGCCATACAGCCTGTACCTGCAGCAGTTATTGCCTGACGATACACATGATCTGCAGCATCACCGGCTACGAAAACACCTTCCACATTTGTTTTAGAACTTCCTGGAGTATTAACAATATATCCTGTTTCATCTAATGAGATGAACTCTTTAAAAATATCTGTATTTGGTTTATGGCCAATCGCTACAAAGAAACCAGTGGCTTCAATTTCAAAAGTTTCATTTGTCGTTTTATTAAGTGCTTTTACACCAGTAACAACTTGTTCATCTCCTAAAACTTCGATCGTGTCATGATTCATCAAAATAGTAATATTCTCTGTTTTGCGAACGCGCTCTTCCATAATTTTAGAAGCTCTGAATTTTTCACTACGCACTAGCATCGTTACTTTTTTACACAATTTAGATAAATAGTGTGCCTCTTCACAAGCTGAATCTCCAGCTCCAACGATTACTACCTCTTGATTTCTATAGAAAAAACCGTCACATACCGCACAAGCCGACACTCCACCACCCATTTTTAAATAGTGTTGCTCAGAAGGCAACCCTAAATATTTAGCCGAAGCTCCAGTAGAAATAATTACTGTTTCGCAGTGCAATTCTTTTACATCATTGATCCAAACTTTGAAAACATCTCCGGAAAAGTCAACTTTTGTAGCCCAACCATCGCGAACATCAGTCCCAAAACGCTGCGCTTGGGCTTGTAACCCAACCATCATTTCAGGCCCCGTTATTCCTTCAGGATTCCCTGGCCAGTTTTCTACTTCATTAGTTGTTGTTAGTTGGCCTCCAGGCTGCATTCCTTGGTATAAAACCGGAAACATATTAGCTCTGGCTGCATAAATAGCAGCAGTATAACCTGCAGGACCAGAACCTATAATAAGACATTTGATTTTTTCGATTGTATCAGACATAGTAGTGTGAATTATAATTTTTACCGTGCAAAAATAGGATATAATTACGGTAGAAAAGACGTTGAAGTATCAGTTTTAATTATTTGGTAATAAAAAAATCCCTTCTGTACTACTACAGAAAGGATTTTTTGTCGGGGTGGCAGGATTCGAACCTGCGGCCTTCCCGCCTATGCGGGACGCTACATCCGAGCTACCAAACATTTATTTAAAAAAACCAAGATCTTCTAAATATCTTTTCGCGCCTCTTTTTTTTATTTTATTTTCTAAAATCATAGCCTCTGAACGTGTTGAATGTTCAACTTGATAAATCAAAATCCATGGCATTCCAGATTTTGTAGACAAACTAAAGCCAGAATTATGTCGGTATAATCTATCGACAAGGTCATGCGTTTGACCCGTGTAGTATTTAAAAGAAGTTTCACTCTGAATTATGTAGACAATGTACATAGCTGTAAAATAAAAAAAGCCGAACATATTGTTCGGCTTTTGTCGGGGTGGCAGGATTCGAACCTGCGGCCTTCCCGCCTATGCGGGACGCTACATCCGAGTTACCAAACATTTATTTAAAAAAACCAAGATCTTCTAAAAATCTTTTCGCGCCTCTTTTTTTTATTTTATTTTCTAAAATCATAGCCTCTGAACGTGTTGAATGTTCAACTTGATAAATCAAAATCCATGGCATTCCAGATTTTGTAGACAAACTAAAGCCAGAATTATGTCGGTATAATCTATCGGCAAGGTCGTGCGTTTGACCCGTGTAGTATTTAAAAGAAGTTTCACTCTGAATTATGTAGACAATGTACATAGCTGTAAAATAAAAAAAGCCGAACATATTGTTCGGCTTTTGTCGGGGTGGCAGGATTCGAACCTGCGGCCTTCCCGCCTATGCGGGACGCTACATCCGAGCTACCAAACATTTATTTAAAAAAACCAAGATCTTCTAAATATCTTTTCGCGCCTCTTTTTTTTATTTTATTTTCTAAAATCATAGCCTCTGAACGTGTTGAATGTTCAACTTGATAAATCAAAATCCATGGCATTCCAGATTTTGTAGACAAACTAAAGCCAGAATTATGTCGGTACAATCTATCGGCAAGGTCATGCGTTTGACCCGTGTAGTATTTAAAAGAAGTTTCACTCTGAATTATGTAGACAATGTACATAGCTGTAAAATAAAAAAAGCCGAACATATTGTTCGGCTTTTGTCGGGGTGGCAGGATTCGAACCTGCGGCCTCCTGCTCCCAAAGCAGGCGCGATAACCGAGCTACGCTACACCCCGAAAGCGGTGGCAAATATAGCACTATTTTTGGCTTACGCAAAACTATTTCTGAAATAAGAAATAAATTTATTTGCCGCAGAGATCGGCATCAAAATACAACTTCAGATCTTGTTTTAAATGTCAATTTACCTAGCCCGGATGGAAGCGAAAAGCTTCGCAGAATTACTCCCTTATTTTCTTGCCATAAAAGAGCGACCAAAGGAAGCTCCTTTTAGGGCTTTAGAAAAAAGGGAGTAGTTCAAGTCCCGAAGTATTGGGATTGTAGCGCACAGCCGAAATAGCTCCAGAAAATCAGATCCTTTCTAAAAACGGGAATGTGTCAAATAGCGAGGAATCAAGCTTTAACAAATGTTAACAAAATAGATTTTTAGAAACCATAAATAATTGTATTTTTACGGTTCAAAATTTAGAAAAATAAATGGGCAAAATCATCGCGATTGCTAATCAAAAAGGAGGCGTTGGAAAGACTACAACATCAGTTAATCTTGCGGCTTCATTGGGAGTTTTAGAAAAAAAAGTATTACTTATTGATGCTGATCCACAGGCAAATGCCTCATCAGGATTAGGAATTGATGTCGAATCTGTTGAAATAGGAACGTATCAAATTCTAGAACACAGTCACAAACCAAAAGAGGCCATCATAAAATGTACTGCAATAAATGTAGACGTGATTCCCTCGCATATTGATCTTGTAGCCATTGAAATTGAATTGGTAGATAAAGAAAATCGGGAATATATGCTTAAAAAGGCACTAGAAAGTGTCAAGGACGACTATGATTTTATCATCATAGATTGCGCACCATCGTTAGGATTACTTACATTAAATGCTTTGACAGCGGCGGATTCTGTAATTATCCCAATTCAGTGCGAATATTTTGCATTAGAAGGTTTGGGAAAATTGCTGAACACCATCAAAAGTATCCAAAAAATTCACAATCCAGATTTAGACATTGAAGGATTGTTATTGACAATGTTTGACTCCCGTTTGCGTTTGTCCAATCAAGTGGTAGAAGAGGTGCAGAAACATTTTAATGATATGGTTTTTGAGACCATCATTCAGCGAAATGTGAAATTGAGTGAAGCACCAAGTTTTGGCGAAAGCATCATAAATTATGACGCAACAAGCAAAGGAGCAACTAATTATTTGCACCTAGCTCAAGAAGTTATAAAGAAAAACAGTAAATAGTTTTATGGCAAAAGCAATAAAAAAACAAGCCTTAGGCAGAGGATTATCCGCGTTATTAAAAGACCCTGAGAACGATATCAAATCTGTTGCAGATAAAAATGCAGATAAAGTTGTAGGAAACATCATTGAACTTGAAATTGAAGCAATTGAGATTAATCCTTTTCAGCCCCGAAGTAATTTCAATGAGGAATCCCTTAGAGAATTGGCCACATCTATTAAAGAACTTGGTGTTATTCAGCCCATTACCGTTAGGAAATTAGATTTTAATAAATACCAATTAATATCTGGAGAGCGCCGTCTTCGTGCTTCTACTTTAGTTGGATTAACAACCGTGCCCGCTTATATCCGAATCGCAAATGACAATGAATCATTGGTTATGGCCTTGGTGGAAAACATCCAGCGCCATGATTTAGATCCAATAGAAATTGCCCTTTCGTACCAACGTTTGATTGATGAAATTCAATTGACACAGGAACAAATGAGTGAACGCGTTGGTAAAAAACGCTCTACAATTGCTAATTACTTGAGACTTTTAAAGTTGGACCCAATCATCCAAACAGGCATTCGTGATGGTTTTATCAGCATGGGACATGGAAGAGCTATAATCAATATTGAAGATCAAGATATTCAAACGGATATTTATCAGAAAATTGTAAGCCAAAATCTTTCGGTACGTGACACGGAAGCTTTGGTGAAAAATTATCAGGAAAGCTTAAAACCAAAAACAGCATCTAAGCCAAAAGCAGCGTCATTTGAAATCGCAGATGCTCAAAAAAGCACTTTTACCAATTATTTTGGAACCAAAGTAGATGTTAAAGTCGCTGGTAATGGTAAAGGAAAAATAACCATTCCTTTTCACTCAGAAGAAGATTTCAACAGAATTATCAAACTAATAAACGAATAGTGAATAAAATCATTTTCATCGCTCTATTCCTTTTTTCGTTAGGAAACACTGCCGTTTTTGCACAAACGGAAACAGAAGCGGTGTTGGTCGCTAGCGATACTTTGAAATCAAATGATATCGACCCGTTGACTCCTGCAAAGGCAGCATTCTATTCGGCTATTTTACCGGGACTAGGCCAAGCGTATAACAAAAAATATTGGAAAATACCCCTTGTATACGGGGCGCTAGGAACCAGTATTTATTTTTATATTGATAACAATAAAAAATACAATCAATATAGAGACGCCTACAAAAGCAGATTGGAGGGATTAGTCACAGATGACTTAGCTTTCCTAGACAACAATCGATTAATTGCCGGACAAAAATTCTACCAACGCAACCGCGATTTATCAGCTTTAGTTACTTTGGCATTTTATGCCTTAAATATTCTTGATGCCAATGTAGATGCGGCTTTAATACAGTTTAATGTAGATGAAAACTTATCTGTAAGACCCGTTCTTTACCCAAATGATGTAACATTAAAGACAAATGTAGGACTAACATTTAATTATACTTTCTAGTCCAAATTCGAAAACAAGAAAGCTATCAAACAAACGATCAGTATGTCATTACTCACTAAAATAGGTAAGAAATATTTTTTTATCATTACCACAGTTTTACTGTTAATTACTTTAATAAATTATTCAGAAATTCAAGCCTTGGAACCTATTCGAATGAATAATTTCTTTTCTGGGTTCATCGCTGGAATTCTGCTAGGACTGCTGTTTGCAGGACTGCTGCAGTATTCAAAATTTAAAAAATAAACAAATGAAAATTGCGCTTTTAGGATACGGAAAAATGGGTCAGGTAATTGAGCGAATTGCACTGGAAAGAGGCCATGAAATTGTTTTGAAAAAAGAAGAAAACAACACTTTTGAGGGACTTTTTACAGCAGATGTAGCTATTGACTTTAGCGTTCCAACAGCTGCGGTGACCAATATTTCTGCTTGTTTTCATGCGAACGTACCTGTTATTTCCGGTACAACAGGCTGGCTGGAACAGTATGACGAAATGACCAAACTATGTGCCGCTACAAATGGCGGATTTATTTCTAGTTCGAACTTTAGTTTAGGTGTAAATATCTTCTTTGAAATCAACGAATATTTGGCTAAAATCATGTCAAAATTCGATAGTTATAAAGTCTCAATGGAAGAAATTCATCATACCCAAAAACTAGATGCACCTAGCGGTACAGCAATATCATTAGCCAAAGGAGTAATTGAAAATAGTTCCTATACCCACTGGACTTTAGAAACGCCAGATACTACGCAAATTCACATCGCAACCAAGCGCATTGGAACGGTACCAGGAACACACACGGTGACTTACGATTCAGCGGTAGACGCGATCGAAATAAAACATACTGCACACAATCGCGAAGGCTTTGCGCTTGGAGCAATTATTGCCGCAGAATGGATTGTGGGCAAACAAGGCGTTTTTACAATGAAAGATGTTTTAGAATTAAAATAAAATTATTCGGCTGTTTAAGCAAATTTTTAACGAGACAACCTTAAACTTTAAACTTTAAACAAAAAACTATGTCAGCATATCAATGGTTTATATTTTTCCTTATTCTACAAGTAGTACACTTTTTAGGAACATGGAAATTATACGAGAGCGCAGGAAGAAAACGATGGGAAGCCGCTATTCCGGTTTATAATGCCATTGTTTTAATGAAAATAATTGGGCGCCCTACTTGGTGGACCGTTTTATTATTCCTACCCATTATCAACCTAATTATTTTCCCAGTAATCTGGGTGGAAACGTTGCGTAGTTTTGGAAAACGATCTGGAGTAGACACTTTTTTAGGAATTGTTACACTTGGATTTTACATCTATTATGTAAATTATACTCAAAAATTAGAGTACGTAGCAGATAGAAGTTTGACCCCTCGAAATAAAACTGCAGACACAATTAGCTCGCTACTTTTTGCGGTGGTGGTTGCCACAATAGTACATACCTATTTAATTCAACCCTTCACCATTCCAACCTCGTCATTAGAAAAATCATTATTAGTAGGAGACTTTCTATTTGTAAGCAAGATGAATTATGGCGCCAGAGTCCCTATGACCACGATTGCTTTACCCATGGTGCATGACTCCATTCCTTTGACAAAAAATAAATCCTACCTGACCTATCCACAGTTGCCTTATATGAGATTGCCGGGTATTCAGAATATTGATCGCTCCGACATCGTTGTTTTCAACTGGCCTGTAGATACCGTATTTAAATTTTTTGATACTTCAAAAAGACGCGCTTACAAACCGGTTGATAAAAAATCGAATTATGTAAAAAGATGCATTGGAATTCCAGGTGACAACTTATCCATAAAAGACGGTGTCATTTATATCGATGGGAAACTATTGCAGTTACCAGAAAGAGCCAAACCGCAGTTTTCTTATAAAGTAGCTTTTGATGGAAAAACAGCAGTCAATCTTGAATATTTATTTAAAGATTTAGACATCACAGATCCTGCTTTTTTCACTGACGACACAAAAAGAGACACCTTGTTTTTGAGAGCTTTAACCGAAGCTGGAGCTCAGCGACTAAAAAACACACCTGGTATAACTGCTGTTGTTAGACAAATTTCTAACGACGTAGACAATGGTATTTTTCCCCACATCAACAAGTGGAATAGGGATAATTATGGTCCAATCTATATTCCAGAAAAAGGAAAGACAGTTCCGTTAACAACAGAAACATTACCGTTTTACAAGGCAATTATAAGTGATTATGAGAACAATGATTTGAAAGTTAACGGTTCAGAGATTCGAATAAATGGTCAAATTGCCACTAGTTATACTTTTGGACAAAATTATTACTGGATGATGGGAGACAACCGTCATAACTCTGAAGACAGCAGGTATTGGGGATTTGTTCCTGAAAATCACATTGTAGGGAAACCTGTTTTTATCTGGCTAAGCATTGACCCAAATGGAAAAGGACTAAATAAAATACGTTGGGACAGAGTTTTCACAACTGTTAGTGGTGAAGGTCAACCACAATCGTACTTTAAATTGTTTCTACTTGGTTTAGTACTCTTCTTTGTAGGAGAATATTTTTGGAAAAAAAGAAAAGCGAACAAAGGGTAAATAAAAATAGTTAAAGTTTAGGGTTTAAAGTGATACAACAACCTTACACTTTGAACCCTAAACACATAAACAAATGAACATTTTACTACATCCCACCTATTTCCCATCCGTAAGCCATTTTGCAGCAATGGTACAAGCAGACACGGTTACCTTTGAAATAGAGGATAATTTCCAGAAACAAACAAACCGAAATCGCACGTATATTTACAGTCCAAACGGGATTCAATTGCTAAATATCCCAATAAAACATTCGAAAGAAAGCCATCAAAAAACTAAAGATGTTAGAATTGAAAATGATTTTGACTGGCAAAAACAACATTTCAAATCCCTTGAAGCGGCGTACCGAAGTTCTCCTTTTTTTGAATTTTTCGAAGATGACATCCGACCAATTTTTGAAAAAAAACAAGAATTCTTGTTAGATTTAAATTTTGAAGCATTAACTATTGTTTTTAAATGCTTGCGTATGAAAATAGAGTACCACACGACGGCAGAATATTTTCATGACGCCGATACTCTTATAATTTCTGATTTTAGACCTTTGGTTAATGGAAAAAAAGACCTCTCGGTTTTTGACAAGTATACTCAAGTTTTTGATGACAAACACGGCTTTATCAATAACCTAAGTGTTTTAGACTTGCTTTTTAATGAAGGAAAATACGCGATGGATTATCTAAGAGAACAAAAACTGATTGTTCAATAGCATATACTATTAAAATTACTCATACGATAATCTAGCCATAATAGGAAAATGATCTGAGTTAATAAAATTAGAAAAACTTTCAAATTTTTTAACGGTCATCTTTTCGTCAGCAAAAATATAATCAATTCGAGCAGGGTAATACCTGAATTTATAAGTCTCCCCAAAACCCGTTCCTGCCTCTTCGAAGCCGTCCTTCATCTTGCCCTTGATGCTTCTGTACACGTATGAAAAGGCACTGTTATTCATATCACCACAAATGATAACTGGATAAATACATTTCATTTTATGTTCCTTGAACAGCTCTGCTTGCTGCTGCTGTTGCTTGAAAGCTTTACTTATTCTAATAAAAAGCTTTTGCGATTTTTGCTGATTGATAACATCGATATTTTCATCAATTTCATTCACGTCAGGAGATATTTTTATCGATTGCAAATGCATGTTATACACTCTAATAATATCTTTCCCTTTTTTAATGTCGGCAAAAACAACATTATTACTGGAATTAGGAAAAATAATATTTCCCTGATTCAGAATAGGAAATTTAGAAAAGATAGCTTGACCAGTTTTAATTTGATCCCCATCTGTAAAAATATAGCGATGCGGATACACTTTCAAATCAATATTTGCTGACGGTGAATATTCTTGTATACACAAGATATCCGGGTTCTTATCATTAATAAACGCTACTATATCCTCAGGTACATCATCTCGTTCAATCCATTTAAATACATTCAACAGGCGAACATTGTAACTCATTACAGTAAAATCTTTTTCTTCTTTGGAAAATTTTGGCTCCGAAAATTTATAAAATTTATTTATAAATGTGATTCCTAACAGTAAAACTAAGCCTGAGACAATCAATTGCTTTTTAAATTGAATCGCCCAATAGATAAAAAACAACGCATTAAAAATAAAGAAAAGAGGCATGAAAAGTGTCAAAACAGACAACAGGGGAAAAGATTTTGGCGCTAAAAAAGGCAAAACATACGCTACAAAGGTCACCAATACTAGCAAACTATTTAGAAGAAACATTCCTTTATTAAACCATGAAAGATTTTTCATTTTCTATCTTTTTTATTTTTACAAACAGCAAAAGTGGATTTCAAGCAAGTAAAAAAATTTAAACAATCTACTTCGGCAGCGCGTAAAAGAATTTCATTTTTGTCATTCTTTTTCTTTTAATATAACACTATCGGACGAGATGAAAGTCGGATTCTATTCACAAGCATTTATAAATTACTTTCCTACCTTGAATAAAAATTCTTTTTCCTCTTTCGTTAAACTATCATAACCGGACTGACTGATTTTATCCAAAATTTCATCAATTTGCTGTTGCGATTTATCTTTAGTAATTATTTTGGGAATACTTTTCTCTACTGGCTTGGTATAATTTTTATGCACCTTTTTAAATGGAGTTGTTTTGTTTTTTTGGAACAAATTTGCAAAAAAACCAAAAAAACGAGAAACACCCCTACTTAAATCGGTTCCATTTTGAAGCAATTTAATAAAAATAAACCCAAATAAGGCTCCTGAAAGATGAGAAATATGTCCGCCCATATTTTCAGAACGCAGTTGCACTAAATCGATGAAGATAATGACCGCCGTAACATGCCATAGCTTGACATTTCCAATTATTAACAAGCGAAGATCCATCAAAGGATGATACGTCGTAGTTGCCACCAAAATAGCCATTATAGCGGCAGAAGCTCCTACAATTGGCGCATTGATATTCAAAACATAGAACACAAGCATGTAGCATATTCCAGCAAAAATAGCACTCAACACATACAATCCAAGTAATTGTTTAGCCGTAAAATAGGTCATAAATAATCGCCCAGAAAAATTCAAAACAATCATATTAAAAACAATATGCATGATTCCACTATGAAAAAAGGCATACGAAAGCAACGACCAAGGTTTCCAAAGCAAATGAGCCGGATTAGAAGACAAACTCACAAATTGAAGATAATCAATAGGAAAACCCAACAGCGATAGAAGAGCGAAGAACAACCATGGAAAAACAAATAAAGCTACGTTCCAAAGGATTAACTTGGTTACTATTCCTCCTATATTGTATTGTAATTTCAGGTCGTCAATAATATTCATAAGCTAAGTGGGAATTAAGATCTGATAGTTGCGTCGTCTAATTTAAAAAATTTTGAACTTCTAATTCCAACGATTTTTATTAAATTGATTTTTCTTCCAATACCACATAATTAGAAAACCGAACAAAGCACCACCGACGTGAGCAAAATGGGCAATTCCTCCACCTCCAAATATAGATTTTCCAGAAATTCCTAAGTACAAATCGACTAAGACGATACCTGGAACAAAATACTTCGCTTTTATTGGAACAGGAATGAACATCAGTGCCAATTCAGCATTCGGAAACATAAAAGCAAATGCTACGATCGTTCCATAAATAGCTCCCGATGCACCAACAGCTGTTCCCAAATAGGCACTAGTAAAATTTTGAAAATCAGATACCGACAAAATCTCCTGCCATCTTGTGTTAATTTTACCTTCATTCAAAATCTGCAAGATCTCCTGTTTTTGAAAACCATTGGCAATCAGTGTATTCAAATTATCCTGAAAAAAGTAATAATTCACTCCCGTATGCATTAAGGCCGCACCTAAACCACAGGAAATGTAGAAAAACAAGAATTTTTTACTTCCCCATACCTGCTCTAAAGCCGATCCAAAGGAATACAGCGCAAACATATTGAAGAAAATATGCATAAATCCACCGTGCATAAACATGTGTGATATCGGTTGCCATAATTGAAAACTAGGGTTTTCAGGAAAGTACAATGCCAATATCTTATATGCTGGCTCTTTTATAATTAGTGTACCTACAAAAAACAATACGTTAATAATAATTAATTGTTTTACGGTCTCCGTTACGTTTCTCATAATGCAAATTTTTTATCTAGATCTTCCACACGCATCGTGATGAAAGTGGGTTTATGAAATGGGGAAACATTGGGGTCTTTACAGGCAAAAAGTCCATTAACCAAGTTTTCCTGTTCTTTTTCTGTAAGGTGTGTTCCTGTTTTTACGGCTAAACTTTTGGCCATGGATTTAGCAATTGTATCACTTTGACTGAAACTACTTTCTGGAATTCCATCCTGTAAATCTCCTAATAATTGCTCTAAAACAAGGGATACTTCGCTTTCTGTAACATTTACAGGTATTCCTGAAATGACAATATGATCGGTAGTATTCCCTTCAAATACGAATCCAGTATTTTTTAATGACACTTGCAAATCCTGAATAAGTTCCATTTCACTACTAGAGAAGAACAAATTAAGGGGAAACAACAACTGCTGACTTGATGCCTGATGCACTGTCATATTTACCAGAAATTGCTCATACAGAACACGTTGATGTGCCCGTTGCTGATCTACAATTACCATTCCTGACTTTATCGATGAAACGATGTATTTTTTATGAATTTGATACGTTTTATGAATTGAATGTTCTATGTCTTCATCATTGAATAAAGACGAAGTCATCTCTTCATTTTCAAAGGTAATGTGGGCTATATCGTCTGTATCTTGTTTTAATCCTACGTATAAACTTTCCCAGTTCGCTGTTGGTTCTGGTTTTCTATAACTTGAAAATTGCTTGCTGGGTTTAGCCTCCGAAAACGGATTAAAATTACCATCCACCTGAATCGTTGGTGTAGCACCTTCTAAATCTTTATAATGATAAGGGGTATCCAAATTAGAATCGCGATCAAAATCTAAAACTGGAGCAACATTAAACTGCCCTAAACCATGTTTTATAGAAGCTCTCAAAATAGCATACA
This sequence comes from Flavobacterium sp. CG_9.1, assembly GCF_015751645.1. Lineage (NCBI taxonomy): Bacteria > Pseudomonadati > Bacteroidota > Flavobacteriia > Flavobacteriales > Flavobacteriaceae > Flavobacterium > Flavobacterium sp. CG_9.1. Next base: position 53,998 of record NZ_JADOVC010000007.1, on the reverse strand, counting down.
AAGCCTGCTCATCATCAAACTTAATTTCCGTTTTAGTAGGATGAATGTTGATATCAATCGTGTTTGGAGGCACTGATAAATTTAAAAAATAACTAGGCTGTGCACCGTCTTTCAAAATTCCGTCATAAGCCGCCATCACCGCATGATGCAAATAACCACTTTTTATAAAACGATCATTGACAAAGAAAAACTGTTCTCCTCTATTTTTTTTGGCAAATTCAGGTTTACTGACAAATCCTTGAATCGCTACGATTTCTGTTTCTTCCTGAACTGGTATTAATTTCTCATTGGTTTTACCCGAAAAAATAGTAACGATTCGTTGACGCAAAGTCGAGGGTGGCAAATTGAACATTTCACTCCCGTTGTGATACAACGTAAAATGTATTTTTGGGTGTGCCAAAGCAACACGCTGAAATTCATCAACAACATGACGGTATTCCACCGTATCGGATTTTAGGAAATTGCGCCTTGCTGGAATATTAAAAAACAAATTTTTAACAGCGAACGATGTTCCTTTTGGCAAAACTGCCGCCTCTTGCGACACAAACTTACTACCTTCAATAATGATATGCACTCCTAATTCTTCTTGCTCTTGCTTGGTTTTCATTTCAACATGAGCAATCGCTGCGATAGAAGCCAATGCTTCTCCGCGAAACCCTTTAGTGTGCAACGAAAATAGATCTTCGGCATGACGAATCTTTGACGTGGCATGCCGTTCAAAACACAACCGTGCATCAGTAACGCTCATTCCTAAACCATTATCGATTACTTGCACCAGTGCTTTTCCTGCATCTTTAATAATTAATTTGATATCCGTTGCCTTAGCATCCACTGCATTTTCAAGCAGTTCTTTAACCACCGAAGCGGGTCTTTGAACCACTTCTCCAGCAGCAATTTGATTGGCAACATGATCAGGAAGTAATTGAATTATACTCGACATTAAAAAAATTAGGTTAAAAGTTTAACCCTTCGACTGCGCTCAGGGTGACTATAGTTTACTAAAAAACCAAGAAGCACAAATTTAATGAATTTCTACTGGGAATACGGGCATATTTAATCATAAAAAAAACAAAAAACCTATACTATTTAGGAGACAGTATAGGTTAAATAATTAAGTTTTTTGTAGATTATTCCTTCAGTTCAAAAGGTTTCCCTTCTTCAATTTGAATGGCTCCTGAAGACAATAAATGTTGATTGTCTATTTGATGTGATAATGAAGCTTGTTGGCGAATATAGGCCATTTTTATAGCCGCAATAGCCGCTTCAGTACCTTTATTCCCGTGAATTCCTCCACTCCTATCAATGGATTGTTGCATGGTATTATCCGTTAAAACACAAAAGATAACTGGAATATCCGTTTGAACATTCAAATCTTTAATTCCTTGCGTTACCCCTTCGCATACAAAATCAAAATGCTTGGTCTGCCCTTGAATGACACATCCAATTGCAATTACAGCATCAACATTTTGCGTTTGCAACATTTTCTTTGATCCATAAATAAGTTCGAAACTACCAGGAACATTCCAGCGAATAATGTGCTGGGCTGGAACTTGGTTTTCTAAAAGGGCGTCAATTGCTCCTTTAAAAAGTCCTTCCGTTATAGTATCATTCCATTCTGCAACAACAATTCCAAAACGAAAATCTTTCGCATTTGGAACTGAATTTTTATCGTAATCCGATAAATTTTTATTTACGGTAGCCATTTGATTGTAGTTTTATGATTCTAGATTTTTAATTTCAGATTATAAAGATAGAATTTTGAAATCAAAAATCGACCATCTTGAATCATCAATCTTAATTCACTTTTACTATTGTGCTAATCCCATTAAAACATCAACTGATGCCGCTTCTGGAGCAGCTTCATAGTTGTCTTTAATATCTGTAAAATATTTTAATGCATCTGCTTTATTCCCTAATGCCAAAGCTGTTTTACCAGCTTTCAATAAGAAACGAGGTGTTGTAAAATCATTTTTATTTGATTCAGCAGCTTTTACGTAATTTTCTAAAGCTTCTTTCGGTTGATTTTTTTGAGAATAAGCATCTCCTATTGCTCCTTTTGCCAAAGCTCCTAAAACAATATCGTCTGATTTAAATTTAGTAAGATAATCAATCGCTTCAGTATATTTTCCCGTATTCAAATACGCAATACCCGCATAATAATTGGCTAAATTTCCCGCATCGGTTCCAGAATATTCATCTGCAATTTTCAAAAATCCAAATTTACCTTCGGATCCATTCAACGACAATTTATACAAAGAATCACTAGCTACTCCATCGGTTGCTATTTGAAAATTTTGTTGTGCAACAAACATTTCATTAGCCGCTTCCTCTTGTTGTGGTGCAGCAATAAACCTTTGATACCCTAAATAACCAATAGTAAAAAGGGCAGCAGCGGCAACTAATCCAATAATAATTTTTTGATTTTTAGCAACCCAATCCTCCGTTATTGTAGCAGTTTCATCTAATTTTGAAAAAACTTCAGCAGTTGTGCTGTCTTTTTCATCAATAACCACAGCTTCAACTCCTTCTCCTTTTACTTCTTTTTCTTTTGGTGCTTTATATCCTCTTTTATTGTAAGTAGCCATTTATTTTTAATTTAGTGAATCGCAAAAATAAAATTTTTATTCAATCCCACACAAAAAATATGCTTTTATATTTAAAAAAAATATCCTACCCAATTCTTTCGTTCCAAAGGCGAAATAAATACCATAGAAAAAAGAGAAAAGTCCTTTATATCGATATTTTTCGATAATTTGCACCCTCTTTATAACAGCTGTTCAAAAACAGCAAAGTTCTCAATACCAGCAAGCCTTAACATGTATTTAAAAAAGATTTCATTATTCAATTATAAGAACTTTTCAGAAGCAAATTTCGATTTTGACAGCAAAATAAACTGTTTTGTGGGTAAAAACGGTATTGGAAAAACAAATGTACTGGATGCAATCTACCATTTGGCGTACGGAAAAAGCTATTTTAATCCATTAGCTGTCCAAAATATTAAACATGGCGAGGAATTTTTTGTAATTGATGCTGAATTTGAAAAAAAAGACAGAACGGAACAAATCGTTTGCAGCTTAAAAAAAGGCCAAAAAAAAATATTAAAGCGCAATGGAAAAGCGTACGATAAATTTTCAGATCATATTGGCTTTATTCCTTTGGTTATTATCTCTCCTGCGGACAGGGATTTAATTGTAGAAGGCAGCGAAACTAGGCGGAAATTCATGGACAGCGTCATTTCGCAATTGGATTCGGCTTATTTGCAACAACTCATTCAATACCAGAAGGTCATGAGCCAGCGCAATGCCTTGCTAAAATACTTTGCGTTGAATCATGTTTTTGACACCGATACGCTATCTATATATAATGAGCAACTCCATGGTTTTGCCCAATCTATTTTCGAAAAAAGAAAAGAATTTATCGAAGATTTCATACCTATTTTTAACAGGCATCATCAAGCCATAACGGGTTCTCAAGAAACCGTACAATTGGTTTACGAAAGTCACTTATTTGAAAAGGATTTGTTGACACTTTTGCAAGAAAACAGCAATAAAGACAGGGCTTTACAATACACTAGTGTAGGAATACATAAAGATGATTTAGCCTTTGAAATTGATCACCATCCGATAAAGAAATTTGGATCACAAGGACAACAAAAATCATATCTAATCGCTTTAAAATTAGCCCAATTTGAATTTTTAAAGAAGCAAAGTGGCGTAAAACCGATCCTTCTTTTTGATGACATCTTTGATAAGCTAGATGAAAGTCGGGTTGCTAAAATTATCGAAATGGTCCACAGCGCTACTTTTGGACAACTCTTTATTTCCGACACGCATCCAGAACGAACCGAAGCGATTCTAAAATCGACACATCAGACGTATCGAATTTTTAACTTATAACTTTTATTTAGCACTTTATTGAGTTCGAAAATTTAAAAATTACCTAATTTAGCTTATTACATTTAAAAAAAACAGCAATGAAATACAATCCAATACTAGTGCTACTCCTCTCTTTTGTAATGCTATCGTGTAACGGTCAATCCTCAAAGTACAGTAAATCGATCGACGCGAAAGCTTTTTCTGAAAAAATAGCAGCAACACCAAATCCACAAATTCTCGACGTAAGAACTCCAGAGGAATTTGCCTCAGATCATATCGACAAGGCTATAAATATAAATTGGCTAGGAGACAGTTTTGTTGTGGACAGTAAAAAACTAGACAAAACAAAGCCTCTTTTTGTGTATTGCAAAAGCGGAGCAAGAAGTCAAAGCGCGATTCAAAAATTAGAAAAACTAGGCTTTACAAACCTATACCAATTACAAGGAGGAATCCTAAAATGGGATGCTGCGGGATTTTCTAAGCCAACTGACAAAATTAGCGGAATGACGGTGCAGGAATACAATAACTTAGTACGCTCTGATAAAAAAGTATTGATTGATTTTTACGCCGAGTGGTGTGCGCCTTGCAAAAAAATGAAACCCTTCCTTTTAAAAATGGAAAAAGAATTGGCAGATAAAGTAACCATCATTCGCTTGGATGCCGATAAGAACAAAACCTTGATGACCGAAATGAAAATAAGTGAGATTCCCACGCTACTATTGTACGATAATGCGACAGTAAAATGGAGACAATCTGGTTTTGTAAGTGAAGAAGAATTAAGAAAACAAATACAATAGCTCAAAATGCTTTCAAAAGAAACCCTACAATTTCTAGATGATTTAAAAGCCAACAACCATCGAGATTGGTTTTTGGAAAACAAAAAACGATACGAATCTTTCAAAAACGATTACCAACAATTAGTTGCTGATTTCCTAGACGCCATGAAACCGCTTGATCCTTCACTAGAAATGTTGGAGGTCAAAAATTGTACTTTTCGAATCAATCGTGACATTCGGTTTTCCAAAGACAAGACGCCCTATAAAACTCATTTAGGAGTCTGGCTTTCCTCCGGTGCCAAAGGGCTGAATCGTTCCGGTTATTATATCCACTTAGAAAAAGGAGCTAGTTTTATTGCTGGTGGATTGTACTGTCCTGAAGCAGATGACCTAAAAAAAATGCGGAAAGAAATTGCCTTTTTCTATGATGATTTAGAAGCCATTCTTGACGAGAGAAATTTTAAAAAAGAGTTTAAGGATTTTGATAGAAATGAAAAGAACATGCTAAAAAATCCACCTAGAGGTTATGAAAAAGAACACCCAGCAATTGAATTGTTAAAATTAAAAAGCTTTGAGTCTTCGCAAAAAATTGAGTTCTCCAGCGTTTCTAAAAAAGATTTTGTTGCGGTCATGAGTCATAAATTAATTGCACTAAAACCATTGAATGACTTTATAAATCGCGCTTTAACGTCGGAATAATTACAATGAAAAAAAAGAAAATACTTTTTCTTGGCGAATCCTATAGAGCCGATGCGATCACTTGGATGAACGGACTCAAGGAATTTGGCGATTTCGAAATTATTACTTGGGAATTAAAAACACCCAGCAATTGCCTCCATAATCGCATTTTAAGGATTTTCGAATTTCAATTCGCTATTTTTAAAATTAGAGAACTAATCAAATTACAGAAGCCTGACATGGTCATTGCAGAACGCACAACCAGCTATGGCTTCCTTGCAGCATTATCAGGAGTAAAACCGGTTGCAATAGCACAGCAAGGTAGAACTGATTTATGGCCAGAAACATCTCTCTCGTTACCATTAAAAAAAATTATTCAACATTATGCTTTTCAAAAAGCGGATTTAATACATGCTTGGGGACCTATTATGACCCTTTCTATGATCAAGGCAAAGGTAGACATGACTAAAGTTTTAGTGTTGCCAAAAGGAATTGATTTGACAAAGTTTGGAAACACGAACAAGGCAACACCCGAAAAAATTTGCGCTATTGTAACACGCTCTTTGCTGCCAGAATACCGCCATACCACTATTCTAAAAGCTTTTGAGATTTTAAACCAAAAAGGAATAGATTTCGAACTGACCGTTATAGGTGATGGAACTCAACTTCCGACTTTAAAAAGTTTAGCTAAAAAACTAAAGATCGATAAGAAAGTGAATTTTATGGGAAGAATTCCAAACACGGAGTTGCCCACGTTATTACAAAAATCAAATATTTACATCAGCATGCCAATAACGGAAGGCGTATCCGCCTCTTTATTTGAAGCTATGGCCTGCTATTGTTATCCTGTTGTAACAGACATACCGGGAAATCAAAGTTGGATTACCCATCGAGAAAACGGAGGACTCGTTGCCATTGACGATCATACAATACTAGCCAATGAATTAATTTGGTCTTTTGAAAACAAAGCGCATCGCGAGCAAGCCGTTAGTAAAAACAGAGCATTTGTGGAAGAAAATGCCAATTTCGAGATCAACATGAAGATTATTGCTCATAAATACCACGAATTAATCAACTATAATCTTCCCAACTAAATATGTGTGGAATTAACGGAATCTTGCATTTACAATCCCAGAAAAAAGTAGACGAACGCCTACTCATCAGGATGCGCGATTCGCTAGAACATCGCGGCCCTGATGACAAAGGTTTATTTATTGACAACAACATTGGTTTTGGACACAGACGATTGTCAATATTAGATGTTTCCAGCGCCGGCCATCAGCCCTATCTTTCGAATGATGGAAGATATGTGATGACCTATAATGGCGAAATCTATAACTATAAAGAATTTTATCCAGAGTTGAAGAGCAATGGATTTGACATTGAAACCACTTCAGATACGGAAGTTCTAATGAAATTGTTTGAGTTGCACGGCTTAAAAATGCTGCACCGCCTCAATGGAATGTTTGCCTTTGCGATTTGGGATAAATTAGAAAAAAAGCTACTTGTTGCCCGAGATCGAATGGGTGTAAAACCCTTGTACTATTCTTTTTATAACGAAACTTTTTATTTTGCATCGGAGCAAAAAGCAGTGTTTACCGCAGGAGTTCCGCTAAAAATGGCACATGAAGGGCTAGAAGAATATATATTTAATCGATTTGTAGCCGGTGAAAACACACTTTACCAAAACGTAAAAAAAGTATTGCCCGGACATATAATGACCCTACACGAAGGCGGAAAAGTTACAACCGAAAAATGGTGGGATTTGAAAAAGGAAATACAGAACCAGCCTAAAATTAAAAATCCTGTAGAATGGTTTCGAGAAACATTTGATGATTCTATAAAAATGAGAATGGTAAGTGACGTCCCTGTCGGTGTTTTGCTAAGTGGCGGACTGGACTCCTCCTCTGTTTTAGCTTCCCTACACCACCAAAATTACAAAGACATTCAAACCTTTAATATCGGTTTTAAAGAAAAGGAACATAACGAATCGCACTTAGCCAAAATGATGGCTGAGAAATTTGATTATGGCTTTCACACCATGCAATTAGAAGATCAAAATCTTTATGATCAATTGTTAAGTGCCACTTATTTTCAGGATGAACCTATTATGCATTTAAGTGAACCACATCTTTTAGCGCTGTCGAAAATGGCAAAACCATCAGTAAAAGTTTTGCTTTCTGGCGAAGGTGCTGATGAATTAATGGGTGGATACGTGCGCTACAAAGCTTTGAAATATCCCTCCTTATTAAATTCAATTGCAACAATTGGTGCTTTGGATCTTTTTAACAAACAACCTCGTTATGATAAGCTAACGCGTTATGCGCAAATTAGTAAAAAATCGGAATTGGTCATTTTTAATGGTTCCAATATCTATCCAAAAGATATCGCGGAAGTTTATGGAATTAATGCAATTCCAAAAAATGAATATAGGAAACAAATTTATAAAGAAGCAAAATCATTGTACCCAGACAATTTACGAAGACAGGCGCTTTATTTTGATCAACACACTTACTTGTGCTCACTATTAGATCGAAATGACCGCTGCACAATGGGCGCTTCTATTGAATGCAGAGAACCCTTTTTAGACACAAGACTAGTTGTTGGCTTGGGCTCTTTAGATGACAAATGGTTATTTGCTGGAAAAAAATGGAAATTCATCCTCAAAAAGGCAATGCAAGAGCGTCTGCCAAATGAAATTCTGAAATTTAAAAAAGTTGGCTTAAGTGCGCCTTGGGGAGATTATATTACAAAAAGTAACGCTTTTAAAGAAGAATTAGAATCATTTTCGAAAAGTGAACTTTTTCAAATGCCATATTTTGAACACATCAACATCCAAAAACTTGTACTGAATTTACAAAAAGGAGATAACCTAATGACACCGTACATTATGCCGTTATTTATGATGCATATCTGGATGAAATCCTATGCAGCTAAATTTTAATTCTTACTTTTGATAAAGAATATATAATTCAAATACGCCCTTTCGTTTATGGAAATACAAGCTAATTTCTCTCTAAGAAAACTCAATACTTTTGGCATTGAAGCCAAGGCCAAACAGTTCGTTGCCGTGCATTCTGTGCAAGATTTAGAAACTATTTTAATTGAAAATAAATCACAGAAAAAATTTATTTTGGGTGGAGGCAGCAACATGCTTTTGACCCAAGATATTGAAGCATTAGTGATTCATATCGATTTAAAAGGTAAAAAAATTATAGAAGAAAGTGAAGATTTTGTCTGGGTCGAAAGTCAGGCTGGCGAAAGCTGGCATGAATTTGTGCTTTGGACCATCGATCAAAATTTTGGTGGTTTAGAAAACATGTCACTTATCCCCGGAAATGTGGGAACTACACCGGTACAAAACATTGGTGCTTATGGAACTGAAATCAAAGATACTTTTATTTCTTGTGAAGCAATGACAATAGAAAATCAGAAAATGAAAACGTTCACAAAGGACGAATGTCATTTTGGATACCGAGAAAGTGTTTTCAAAAACGAAGTAAAAAACCAATACATCATCACCTCAGTTATTTTTAAACTGACAAAAACAAATCATAAAATCAATACCTCTTATGGAGATATTACGGCTGAGTTAGCTAAAAACAACATTACTAACCCTACTTTAAAGGAGGTCAGCAATGCTGTAATTGCTATCCGACAAAGTAAATTACCAGACCCAAAAGAATTGGGAAACAGCGGTAGTTTCTTTAAAAATCCGATTCTGTTGAAATCTGATTTCGAAAAAATTCATCAGCAATTCCCTGAAATGAAATATTTTGATATTTCTGAAACCGAAGTAAAAGTTCCTGCGGGATGGCTGATTGAGCAAGCGGGTTTTAAAGGAAAACGTTTTGGCGACGCCGGAATCCACAAAAATCAGGCTTTGGTTTTAGTAAATTATGGCAATGCGACAGGACAGGAAATTTTGAATGTTTCAAAGGATATTCAGGAAACCGTTTTTAACATATTTGGTATCCACATCGAGGCCGAAGTAAATGTGATTTAGAGTTTAAACTTAGAAGTGGCAAATTCGAGTACAACAAATGAAAAATTTAAATTCGTTAATCTAAAATCACAATGTACACTCCAGAAATCTACAAAAATGAGAATCAAGAAGAAATCAAAAAATTTCTTCAAGAAAATAGCTTTGGTATTTTAATCAATCAAAGCAACGGAAAATTGTGCGCCATACACATTCCTTTAGAATTGGAGATTAATAAAGAAGGTGAAGATATTTTGTATGGACACATTTCTAAAGAAAATCCACAATGGAAAGGATTTACTGATAACGACCAAGTCTTAGCCGTATTTTCAGGACCTCATAGTTATATTTCTTCCTCTTGGTACAATCATGAAAATGTGCCAACATGGAATTATATTGCTGTTCATGTATATGGAAAAATAAAAATTATTGAAGGAGAAGGCGTAGTCGAATCCTTGAAGAAACTAGTTGATAAATACGAACAAAACTCTAAAAAACCGATTCGAATAGAAGATTTATCTCAGAAAACCATGCTACAAAGTCGGGGTATTGTCGCTTTTGAAATTGAAATAACTGAAATCCAAGCTACGAGAAAAATGTCACAAAATCGAGATGACACGAATTATCAAAATATTATTACCGAGTTAGAAAAAATAAATACAGATCAGTCCATCGCTACCGCAAAAGAGATGAAGAAATGCCCAATATAAATTCTTTCGAAATTCACAGATTGTATTTAACATTTCACAATTCTATTCATACCTTTGCATTCTACCGAAAAGTCGGGTATTAAAAACTCATTAAACTCAAAATGCTTATACTAATTCTTTACTTTTTTATTTTTATTGTTGCGGTTCAAATTTTGTATTATCTAGGTGTTTTTGGGAAATTTGCTTTCGCCAAAGCGCAAAAGATAACGCCCAAAAGAATCCCAATTTCAGTTATAGTGTGTGCTAAAAACGAAGAAGAAAATGTGACTAATTTCATTCCCTTGCTGGCTGAACAAAACTATCCAGATTTTGAAATTGTCTTGATTGATGATGCTTCAAGCGACAATACTTTGGCTATATTTGAAGGTTTTGAAAAGCAATATGAAAACGTTCGCTTGGTAAAAGTGGAGAACAACGAGGCCTTTTGGGGAAATAAAAAATACGCCTTAACGTTAGGAATAAAAGCCGCCAAAAAGGAATATTTATTATTCACGGATGCAGATTGTTACCCCACTTCAAAAGAATGGATTACAGCCATGAGCTCTCAATTTACGATGCGAAAAACTATTGTTTTGGGTTATGGTAAATATGAAAAAATCGCAAACTCTTTCTTGAATAAAATAATACGTTTTGAAACTTTATTGACCGCTATTCAATATTTTTCTTGGGCAAAAGTTGGACATCCTTACATGGGCGTTGGAAGAAATTTAGCCTATAAAAAGGAAGAGTTTTTCAACGTGAATGGATTCATAGAACACATGCAAATTCGCTCTGGAGACGATGATTTATTTATAAACCAAGCTGCAAAAGCCAAAAACACGACAATCGCTTACACACCAGAAAGCGTAACGCTTTCTAAGCCTAAAACAACTTACAAGGACTGGCTAATTCAAAAAAGAAGACATGTTGCAACGGCCAATTATTACAAGTCTTTTGACAAATTTCAATTGGGCCTTTTCTACAGTTCCCAATTATTGTTTCTTATCCTCCCTATCGTCTTGCTGGCTTTTCAATTTCAATGGATTGTAGTGTTGTGTTTAATTGGGCTACGCTACCTTGTGTCTTGGATTATCATTGGATTTTCGGCAGGCAAATTAAAAGAAAAAGATGTCGTATATTGGTATCCAATTATTGAATTAGTATTAATATTCGCCCAAATTAATATCTTCATCACTAATACATTCTCAAAACCAGTACATTGGAAATAAACAAACAAATAGAAAAAGCAAAACAAGGCGATCAAGTTGCCTTCACTTTTCTATTGAATTATTATTGGAATGAAGTATATGGTTTCATGCTTAAACGCACCGAAAATGAAACCAATGCAGAAGATATCACTATCGAAACGTTCTCAAAAGCATTTGACAAAATAGCTTCGTACAACGCTGAATTCCAGTTTAACACCTGGCTGATTGCTATTGCAAAAAATGTCCACATCGACCTATTAAGAAAAAAGAAATCAAGCCTTTTTGTCGAAATTACCGAAGAAGAAGACCATCAAGCCTACAATATTGCAGATACCACTCCCTCCGCAGAAGATGAATTAATAACAGAACAAAATCTTTCCCAATTACTGCAATTCATCAAAGAATTGAAACCCCATTATCAAGAAGTCATTCAGTTGCGTTATTTCCAAGAAATGAGTTATCAGGAAATTGCTAATAAAATCAACGAACCTTTGAGCAATGTGAAGATTAAATTGCTTCGCGCCAAGAAACTTCTGGCAGAAATCATTCAGAATAAAAGGTAGCTTTTTTGTTTAAAATCCAAACCAATTCTTTAGTATCTATAAAGAAAAAGTGATCTAAATAAATTTTAGACCACTTAGTTACATCAAAGTATTTTTTATACAATTACCTTAAAATTCTTTCTGGATAATCCGTTATAATACCATTTACTTTAAGTTGTTGTAAATTATTGATATCCGCAGGTTCATTGACAGTCCAAGGATATATTTTAAAATTATTCGCTTTCATTATCGCAACATTTTCAGCCGTTAAAGTTTTAAAATAGGGATTTATTGCCTGAGCTTTCAGTTCTTTTCCTGTTTTAATAATATCCTCAATAGGATCTTTGTAGGTTAGTAAACCAATCGCAATTTCGGGACTCAAAGATCTCATTTTTTGCAACTCCCCTATTCGGAAACTGGATATAAAGAAATCTTTATTTCTCCACCCTTTTTTCTTATACTCTTCTATAATTCTATAGGTATCCGCTGCGGTGTTCGTTCCTTTCAACTCAATATTAAGCACCACTTTTTTATCGATGGTCTCAATCACTTCCTGCAAAGTTGGGATTTGATGTTTTCCAGCAACCAAAACTTTTCGCAAATCTTCAAAAGTATATGCTTCAATTTTTCCTTTTGCATTTGTGATTCGGTCTAAATCATCATCATGAAACACAACCATTTCTCCCGTTTTAATTTTGAAAACATCAATTTCTAACATATCGGCTTTTAATTCCATTCCTTTTTTTATGGATGCCAATGTGTTTTCGGTTTCGTGTCCCATAGCGCCTCTGTGCCCACAAACCACAAATTTGTTTGAAGTACAATTTGATAATAACAAGGCCATTGATGAAGCCATTAATAGTGTAGTGAATTTCATAATTTTCATTTAAGTTTTGTGGTAAAAATAGATTATCTGGCAGACCCAAACATTAAGTAGGGATTAAATTAAGACTATTTTACCTCAAGTGATTCGATCTTTAGTAGTCTAATTTGGGTAACACTATCTTAAAAAAAGAAGGTTTAGCAGTCCTTTTTTTAAGGTTTCATTAACACAAAAGTATTCTACAGTTATTGTTAAAGTAACAGCCTTTTTTCAATTAGTCAATTCCTTTGTCAGCACTAAAAAACAAAAAAATAGTATTCATGAAACAACTTCACTTATTTTTATTTACGATGGTGCTAACAGTTTTTGTTGGCGCAACAAATTTTGCCCAAACAACTCAAGCCTCTATTTCAGGTATCGTTTTAGGAAATAATGCAGAACCGCTGAAAGATGCGACCGTTCAAATCCGAAATGAATCAACCGGATTTAAAACCAATTCATTGTCTAATTTTAAAGGCGTTTTTACCTTCAAAGAACTTCCTTTAGGCGGACCTTACACCATTATTGTTACAGCTTTAGGTTTTGGAGAACAACAACGTTCCGGTTACACATTAAATCAAGGGGATTTAATAAATATCAAAATTCTGATGCAAGACAACATTCAAAATCTGGAAGTGGTTGAAGTGGTTGGTCGTGGTTTAAAAAACAAGACAGGGAATTTAGGAGCAGCAACAGCTGTAACAGCAAAACTAATCAATGCGTTGCCGGTTAATGGAAGAAATTTCACCAGCTTAATGGATTTATCGCCTTTGACCAGAGGCGGAAATATTTCAGGCCAACTAGCTTCCTCGACAAATTACACATTAGATGGAATGAATGCTAAAAACCCAACTTCAGCAGGATCTACAACCAGTCGAAGTGGCGCTCCGTATTCGATTTCCATAGAAGCCGTGAGAGAATTTAAGGTGGTTACCAATCAATATGACGTAAGTTATGGTCGAAGTGGTGGTGGAACAGTAAGTGCTGTAACTAAATCAGGAACAAATGATTTAACAGGAAGTATGTTTGCCTACAACCGCGCTGACTGGCTGTCAAGCCCGTATGACATTAGAGGAAACAGACGTCAAAATGATTTTTCGACTACGCAATACGGTTTTACTTTAGGAGGACCAATTATTAAAGATAAATTACATTTTTTTGTAGCCTGGGATCATCAACAAGATTTAAGGCCTTTAATCATCGCTGATGTTCAATCTGCAGACGACGAACTGCGTTTTAATGTTACGAGAGCTACCTTAGACAATTTTGTTACTATTGCCCGCAATGAATATGGTGTTTCCAGTTCTCCACAATACGGAACTTTTGATAAAAAAAGGAATTCTGATGCTGCTTTCGCTCGACTTGACTGGCAAATTAACAGCAATAATTTATTGACAGTACGCAATAACTTCACCTATGACAATAATAAATTAGGGCTGCAAGATAACACTGCCATAAATTTATATGAATCTTTTGGAGATGACTTAAATATTGACAATAGTATTTTGGCTTCTTTGCGAACCAAAGTAAATGCAAGAGTCACAAATGAATTAAAAATACAGCATTTGTATACTTTTCAGGATAGTAATCCAGGTGATCAATTGCCTGATTACAACATTCCTCGTGCTATTGTGGAAAATGTGGCTTCAACAATCAACGGCGCAATAAGAACTACGAATATTCAAATTGGAGGTCATCGATTTGCGCAGGAAAAATTTACTAATAATGTTTTCCAAATTGTAGACAACATTTATTACAATACGGATAAAGTGAAATATACTTTTGGTTTTGATTTGATGCAAACACATTCAAAATCTTTATATGGCAGCGAAGTAAACGGTCGTTTCCATTTCAATAGTGTGGCTAACTTTGACAATCAAACTCCCTATCGCTATTTCAGAGAAGTTCCTTTGGTGGCTGATCCTACCGTGATTTCGAACATATTAAATGCTGGAATTTATGGTCAGTTGCAGACTAAAATTGGCGTGGGATTAGACTTGACTTTAGGGTTGCGTTTTGATTATGCTAAGTATCCGACTGCAACATTCAATCAGTTGGTTTTTGATGAATTAGGTATTCGTACGGATAATAAACTTCAGTCAGCTATTCTTCAACCAAGAGTGCAATTGTCTTGGGATGTAAATGAAAATCACAAAGATTACATTCGCTTTGGAGGGGGAATTTTTGCTTCTGATTTAAATAATTATGCGATAATCAACAACTTATATTTTGATGGAAATCACACTGCAACTGTAGATGTGAGAGCTCCAAATGTTCCTTTGCCAAATTTCAATGATTATCGAAATAATTATGCTAGTATTCCAACTTTGGATGCGTTTCAGCTACCGACAATAAATTTCACAGGAACAGATGCTAAAGTTCCTGTTGTTTATAAAGCAAATGCATCTTACTCCCATTTTTTTACTGATAGATTGAAAGCAGGAATAGCAGGATATGCAACTTTAGGACGCAACAACTATGTTTATGTAGACCGCAATATGGTGGCGAATCCATTTTTTACCTTAGCCAATGAAGGCGATCGTGGCGTTTATGTTCCAGCAAGCTCAATCCCTGCAAATGGAGCCGGAGACTGGATGCAAGGTCGAATCAGCAATAAATTAGGACGTGTTTTAGAACTGAACAGCGAAGGAAAAGTTAATCAATTTGCACTGGTTGTTGATGCTACCTATCGCTATTTTAAAGACGGTGAAATATCTGCCAGTTATACCTTGAATGATACCAAAGACAATACTTCATTTAACGGAAACGTAGCCAACACAGCAACTTTAGTATTACCAGTAGAAGATGATCCAAGAGACTTGAGCAAAATGAGTTATTCAGATAATCATTTCCGTCACAAAGTAGTATTTTACGGAACACTACCTACTTTTTATGGTTTCAACGTTGGTGTACGATATTCTGGCATTGGCGGAACACGCTACAGTTTATTATCAGGAGGAAATACAAATGCTGATTTTGTCACTTCATCCAATGATTTAGCGTATATATTTGATATAAATAATCCGGCAGTTCCCCAAAATATAAAAACAGGATTGCAAACTATACTTGATAATCCGGCTGCAAGCCAAAGTTTAAAAAACTATATCAACAAATACTCCGGCAAACTAGCCGAAAGAAACGGAGGAATAAATGAGTTTTATGGTCTTGTTGATATAAGAATCACCAAAAAAGTCACTTTATACAAAAAACAATTTTTAGAATTTACAGCAGATATCTTTAATGTTGCCAATTTACTAAATAAAGAATGGGGTGTAAATAAATCGTTGGGAAGTCAATCACTATATGCTTTAGGCACGCCTGCATCAGGATCAACAGCTGCGGTTCCGGGATTTGACAGCACCAGACAACAATTTAATTACAGAGTAAACAATGCAGGACTTCCTTCGCTCTCTGGAAATCCATTTCAAATACAAATTGGATTCAAATATGCTTTTTAAACTGAAATTATAAACCACTTACACAATTGCAAAGCGCATTCATTAGTATGGATGCGCTTTTTTTATGAATAATACTATCTAAAAACAACATGTATATTAATTATTTACTCTTTATGTTAAATAAATAAACATAAATTCAATTTAATAAAAAATAAACACTAAGTTTATATCCTACAATTCCTATTTTGCACGTTATCATTAAAAAAACTTTTTGCTTATGATTTAATTGTACCTAACCACTAAATCCAAACATTATGTCAAAATTAAGCATTTACGAAACCGGCTGGATTAATCTTGTTTTCCAAGACAGAAACAAAGAATACGGAGCGTATCAGTTGCGTCAAGAAAGTACAAAAACGGCATTGACCTCCCTTTTTATGGGTGTTCTATTTTTATTTAGTGCTTTAAGCATTCCCATAATTATTACTTATTTTAATCCCAATCGAACACCCCCAATTGACATTCCTGATTTTACCAACACTATAGTGCAACTTACTGACATAATTCCAAACCAGCTTGAACCAAAAAAGCCCTTGCTAGAGATAAAAACTAAAAATGTTGCGGTGCCAATTAAAAGCGCCCAACTGGTTAATCCGGTAATCGTTCAAGCTTCACAAGCCAATCAAGACATTGCAAAAAACACCGACAATACTACCATAACAAATACAACTTCAGAAGGAACAGGTACTATTGGCATCAATCCCGCTTCTCCTTCTGGAGTCGAAACAACAACCACGATAGATACAGGGAATGCGATCATCAACAGCGTTTCTCTAGATAAACTTCCTGAATTCCCTGGCGGAATTAATAAGTTTTATACGTATGTAGGTAATAATTTTGAAAAAAAAGAAATAGAAGGCAGTGGATCGATTCGGGTTTATGTTTCTTTTGTAATCGAAAGAGATGGCAGCATGAGTGACATTCAAGTCAAAAGAGATCCTGGTTATGGACTAGGGAAAGAAGCAGTTCGTGTATTGAAATCATTGCGAACAAAGTGGTCGCCTGGTATGATTGACGGTAAAGCCGTGCGAACCGCCTACAACCTTCCCATTACAGTGCAGATGAATTAAAAACAGAAAAAGCTCCAATTTAAATTGGAGCTTTTTTCACCTATTTTTTTTATCTTTAAAAACATTTCCTTACACCTACAAAAAGTTCTCACATAGCCCTGATTGAGCTGGTATCCTCGAAGCAGCGCGCAGAGATAAAGGCGAAAGCAGGACAACTTATTTCTTAAGATTCCTAAATATTCTGCTCCTAAGACTTCTGCTGTGATTCCTTCAAATAAACGGCTAAACCAATACTAAAATAAACTACATTCCTTATCTTTGCAGCTTCAAAATATGATATATGGAAACTGTTTTAGAAAATACTTTACCTATAGGCAAACCAAAGTGGTTAAAGGTAAAACTCCCAATAGGCCAAAAATACACCGAGCTTCGCAGCTTGGTTGATAAATATAGTTTGAACACGATTTGCACTTCAGGAAGTTGCCCAAATATGGGTGAATGCTGGGGTGAAGGAACGGCTACATTTATGATTTTAGGAAATGTGTGTACCCGCTCTTGTGGCTTTTGCGGAGTAAAAACCGGAAGACCCGAAACCGTAGACTGGGATGAACCAGAAAAAGTGGCGCGTTCTATAAAAATTATGAATATTAAACACGCTGTGGTTACGAGCGTTGACAGAGATGATTTGAAAGATGGTGGTTCTATTATTTGGATTGAAACCGTGAAAGCCATCCGCAGAATGAACCCAAACACAACTTTAGAAACCTTAATTCCGGATTTTCAGGGTATCGAAAGAAACATTGACCGCATTGTAGAAGCAAATCCAGAGGTAGTTTCACACAATGTAGAAACGGTTCGCAGACTGACTCGCGAAGTCCGTATTCAAGCAAAATATGACCGAAGTCTGGAAGTACTGCGCTACTTGAAAGAAAAAGGGATCAAAAGAACCAAATCTGGTATTATGCTGGGACTTGGAGAACAAGAAGAGGAAGTGTATCAAACCATGAGAGATTTACGTGCAGTACACGTTGATATCGTTACAATAGGACAATATTTGCAACCCAGTAAAAAACACTTGCCGGTAAAAGAATTCATAACTCCAGAGCAATTTGCAAAATACGAACAATTTGGTTTGGAATTAGGTTTCCGACATGTCGAAAGCGGACCTTTAGTTCGTTCTTCTTACAAAGCTCAAAAACATATTTTATAAATAACCTCTTGGTTTATTTGTTTAATCGGTTAATCAAATAAGCTTTGCCTACAAAATAAAGAACTTGAAAATAAGAATTGCCATAAATGGTTTTGGAAGAATTGGAAGAAATTTATTCCGCTTGCTTTTAAACCATCCATTCATAGAAGTAGTTGCCATCAATGATATTGCTGATAAAAAAACAATGGCACATCTAGTAAAATACGACAGCATACACGGTGTTTTACCATTTGCTGTTAGTGCTGATGAAAAAGGGATTTTGCTAGACGGACAACATTATTTGTTTTTTCACGAAAAAAGGATTTCTAACCTCGATTGGAAAAGCTTAAACATTGATTATGTAATTGAATCTACGGGGAAATACAAAACTTTTGAAGAACTGAATTCCCATATTATAGCTGGCGCTAAAAAAGTAATACTCTCCGCACCTTCAGAAGTGGATACTATAAAAACAGTAGTTTTAGGTGTAAATGATTCCATTCTTGACGGTTCTGAAACAATTATCTCCAATGCCAGTTGCACGACCAATAATGCAGCACCCATGATTAAGGTTATCAATGAACTTTGTGGCATAGAACAAGCGTATATTACCACAATACACTCCTACACAACAGACCAAAGCTTGCATGACCAGCCTCATAAAGATTTACGTCGCGCTAGAGGTGCCAGTCAATCTATTGTTCCTACCACAACTGGAGCAGCGAAAGCATTGACAAAAATATTTCCTGAGTTTGAAGGTAAGATTGGTGGCTGCGGTATTAGAGTACCGGTTCCAGATGGTTCTTTAACCGACATCACGTTTAACGTGAAACGCGCTGTGACTATTGAAGAAATAAATGCGGCCTTTAAAATAGCCGCCAAAACTACTTTAAAAGGCATTTTAGATTACACCGAAGATCCTATTGTGTCTGTAGATGTAATTGGCAATAAAAATTCATGTATATTTGATGCTCAGCTAACTTCAGTTATCGACAAAATGGTTAAAGTAGTTGGATGGTATGATAATGAGATTGGGTATTCCTCTCGAATAATTGATTTAATACTATTGACAAGCATGAAAAATAACCAATAAAAAAATCGGTAACAAATGAAATTGCTTTTCGTTTATGTACTCTTTTTAAATGCACTGCTGTATTCTCAACCTAGTGAGGATGCAGATAGTACCTCTTATTATAATAGTTTGAGTCATTCTCATGTTCAAAACAACAACTACAAAGAGGCATTGTCAAATACCCAAAAAGCAATACAATATGCTAAAAAAAACAACAACATTAAAGATCAGGCAGTTGAGAACTACAACCTAGGAAAATTGTATTACGACTTAAGAAAATATAACGATGCAATTGAATATTTTCTAAAAAGTAGTTCGCTTATCGCGATGCAAGAACCTGCAGTTATCCAAGCGGACCTCTATTACAATCTTGGCTTTTGCTACATGGCAAAAGAAAATTTCGACAGAGCTGCCATGTACTTTCAGAAATCTAAATCTATATATACGGCACTAAATATCCCCGATGTTGCTGAATTGTTTCAACTTCAAAAAGGATTAATTTACAAAGGTAAAAACAAATTAGATCTCGCTTTAACGGTTTTCAAGACGATAATTGCAATCCCTACTACTCCTGCTTTATCAGATACCAAAACAGAAGCCTTGTACCAAACCGGTAGTATTGAAGCACTAAAAAACAGAAATAATTTAGCTTTAAACTATCTTGATAAAGCGCTTGAATTAAATGCTAAATCGGAGAATCTTGAACAGAAATCTAACATATTGCTTGCCTTAAGTAATGTTCACGAAAAAATATTAGATAAAAACAATGCCTACTCTTATTTAAAACAACATCTCAATCTAAAAGAGCGCCTTGCCATCATCAATAACAAAAGACTGGGAATAGACGATTATACAAAATTCAAGGAATCAGAACGGTTAAAAGAAATTGTTCAAACCAATAATGAAACTAAAGAACAGGAAAGAGCTAGTAAGTTCTCTAAACTCATTAGTATTCTTGCTATTGCGTTGATCTCTATTTTATCCTTATTAAGTTTGTCATTGTACAAAAATAACATCATCCGAAATCAGTCCAATTTGCTGTTAAAGGAGAAAAATAAAGAATTAGAAATTGCAAAAGACAAAGCCGAAAAGGCGTCAAAAGCAAGATCTGAATTTCTATCGACCGTAAGTCACGAACTTCGTACCCCCTTGAATGCTATCAATGGAATTACGCATTTACTATTAGAAGAAAATCCCAAGAAAACACAAATGGACTATTTGTTTTCGCTAAAATTTTCAGGCGATTACTTGACCAAATTTATAAATGAGATTTTAGAAATCAATAAAATTGAATCCCACAGTATTGAAATTGAACACACTAACTTCAACCTAAAACAACTTTTAGTTGGAATTCAAAACTCCTTAAAAGAATTAGCTTTAGTAAATAACAACAATTTCACTTTAAATGTCGATGCTGCGATTCCTGACTATTTGATAGGTGATCCAACAAAATTGTCACAAATTATATTAAATTTAATTAATAACGCCCTGAAATTTACTAAAAATGGTGACGTTACAGTAACCGCAAATCTCCATGTTTTAGAGGACACAGCGGCAACATTATATTTTGAAATAACAGATACTGGAATTGGGATTCCTGAAGACAAACTGACCAGCGTGTTTGATAGTTTCTCACAAGGTTCGATTGAAGTCAATCGAAAATACGGCGGAACAGGCTTAGGACTGACCATTGTAAAGAAATTAATTAAAATCCTAGGTGGACGAATTGAATTAAAAAGCATCGTTGGGCAAGGTTCCTCCTTTTCTTTTAAATTAGCCTTTAAAATAAGTGAACTTCCTGTAGAATTTACAACAACCAAAAAAATTGATTACGATTCTAAATTAGTAAACAAAAAAATATTATTGGTTGAGGATAATAAAATCAATCAAATGATCACAAAAAAAATGCTTCATAATAAGCAAATCATTTGTGAAGTAATTGATAATGGTGAAGATGCAATAGACTTAGTACGTAAAAATAAATTTGATTTGGTACTGATGGACGTTCACTTACCCGGGATTAACGGAACAATCGCTACAGAATTAATCAGGGCTTTTGATGCTGCTACACCTATTATCGCGCTTACCGCGATCTCGCTTCATGAAAACCGCGACATGCTATTATCATTTGGTATGAACGATGTTATCACTAAACCGTTCATACCAGAAGAATTTTACACAACAATTGCGGAATACATTTAGAGATTAATACTGTAAGATTAATTCTTTAATAAGACTTCTCACTTTTGGCTCTGCTGCTTTTGCGGCTTCTAATACCTCTTCATGGGAAATCGTCCCAATACTTTCTTCGTTACCCATATCAGTAATTACTGAAATACCAAAAGTTTCCAAATCCATGTGACGCGCCACAATAACTTCTGGAACTGTTGACATTCCAACGCAATCTGCACCCAAAATTTTCACCATTTTATACTCCGCCAAAGTTTCAAAAGTGGGTCCTTGTAAGCCTAAATAAATTCCCTCATGAACTTCTATTTCTAATTCCTTTGCCAATTCAGTGGCTTTCGCAATCATTTTTCTCGAATATGGTTCGCTCATATTTACAAATCGAGGTCCAAAACGTTCGTCATTTTTCCCTCGTAAAGGATGTTCTGGCGTCATATTGATATGATCCGTAATCATAACAATAGAACCCACTTTATAACTTGGATTCACTCCCCCTGAAGCATTTGACACTACTAATTTAGTAACCCCTAAAAACTTCATTACTCGCACTGGAAATGTAACTTCGGTCATCGAATAGCCTTCGTAGAAATGAAAACGGCCTTGCATGGCAACCACTTTCTTGTCTCCTATTGTTCCAAAAACCAATGCGCCTTTATGACCTTGCACTGTTGACACTGGAAAATTTGGGATTTCATTATACGGTAACGTATATTCTACTTTCATTTCATCCGTAAAACTTCCTAATCCTGAACCTAAAATCACGCCATATTCTGGCGTAAAATTGATTTTTTCGTTAATATAACTAACTGTTTCTTGTACTTGTTCCCACATAATCTAAAATTGTTTTATTAAAATTTTCACTTCCCGAAAGGAAAGAACTTTGTATTGGTAAATAAAAAAGTTGTTCGCTTGGCAAACTTCCTTTTAAACGTACATAATCTTTTTCGGTAGTGATAATAATGTTGTTTTGCGCTAAATTTTTAATTTCTAATAGGTCTTTATCGGTAAAATGATGATGATCTGGAAAAGACAAACAGACATCATTTGAGTTTTGTAAATAGGAAAAAAACGGTTCTGGTTTTGCAATTCCTGCTACCAATACCTTAGCAGCTGAATGAATTTCATTTACATTTATTTTTCGGTTTTCTCCATAAATATAATCATCGTAAGCTATAAAAGTAAAGTACAATTCCTGATTTACACCAACTTTTAACCTCTTTTTAATTTTATGCTGTTCGTCAAGCGAAAGATTGAAAGGACATTTGGTGACAATAATAATATTTGCTCTTTTAGCTCCATCCCTACTTTCGCGTAAATTTCCCGTTGGTAACATAAAATCATCCGAATACAAATCACCGTACGAAGTGAGTAAAATGTAAAATCCCGCTTTTACTTTTCTGTGTTGAAAAGCATCATCAAGCAAAATAATTTCTGGTTTTTCAGGGAGTGTTAGTAATTGTTCAATTCCGTTTTTTCTGTGGGCATCAACTGCAACTTGTATCGATGGGAATTTTTGAAAAAATTGAAAAGGTTCGTCACCAAGAATTTTTGCATTTGTACCGGCTTGCGCCAAAATAAAACCTTCAGATTGTCTTTTATAACCTCTGCTTAAAGTGGCAATTTTATATGTATCCGAAAGCAACCGAATCAAATATTCGATTTGGGGTGTTTTTCCAGTTCCACCAACGCTGAGATTGCCAACAGCAATTATTGGCAAATTAAAAGAGTATGATTTTAAAATACCTTTATCGAAAAGAAAATTTCGAATACTCGTTATGAGACCATATAAAATGGCAAACGGAAAGAGTATTTTTCGGAGTAAATTCATAATTATTTATCAGAATAATGACCCATTGCTGAGATGACATCAACAACAACCAAATCATCATTTACTGTATAAATTAACCGATCCTTTGGGTTAATTTGTCTTGACCAAAAACCGGTTAAATTTTCCTTTAATGCTTCTGGTTTGCCAACGCCCGTATATGGCGTTTCTGAAAGTTCTTGTAATATTATTCCAATTTTTTTAATACTGGCCTGATTTCCAGACTTAAAATGTTTCGCGATTTGCGTTTTTGCAAGCTCGGTTATTTCAACCCTAAACTTCCCCATATATCATTTGGATCTACCACTGTTCTTTTTTTACTTTTTTGTGCCTTTTTTATCATTGCAACAAATTCAGGATTGTAAATTTCCGATTTTTTTTCAGAAGTCTTGTTTGGTCCAGTTGCTATTATTTCAATTCCTTTTGAATCCTTAACCAAAACATTTGTCATTTCCAGAAATGCTTTTCCTGCTTTGGTACGCTCGTTGATTTTTAAAGTTATAGTAGTCATAGCTATTGATATTGAATTACAAATATACAAAAATCGTTCTATTTTAATTTACTTAAAAACTAGCTCGTTAGAAACTGTATTTTTGAAGGTAAATTCATTTTTAAGAAAGGATGATGTTTTATTTTAAAGTTGATTTGTTTATTCGTTAATTTGTTTATTCAAAAAACCAAAATTAAGCAACAAAAATCTGATGTTTATGAAAATAAAAGAAATTATTTCCGTGCTCGAAGAAATGGCACCACTCGCCTATGCCGAAGATTTTGACAATGTGGGTTTACTGGTTGGAGATCAAGATGTGGAAGCTACCGGAATATTGGTTTGTCATGATGCATTAGAAAATATAATTGACGAAGCGATTACAAAAAACTGCAATCTGGTGGTTTGTTTTCATCCGATATTATTTTCTGGTTTGAAAAAAATTACGGGGAAAAACTACGTGGAACGTGCCATAATCAAAGCTATAAAAAACGATGTTGCCATTTACGCCGTTCACACCGCTTTAGACAATCATCAAGAAGGCGTCAATAAAATATTCAGCGATGCATTGGGATTGATAAATACTAAAATCCTTATTCCGAAGCAAAACTTTATTCGGAAATTAGTAACTTTTACCATTCCTGAAAATGCCGAAGAAGTGCGAAATGCACTATTTGATGCTGGTGCAGGAAATATTGGCAACTATGAAAACTGCAGTTTTAATTCAAAAGGAATTGGAACCTACATGGGAAATGAACACAGCAATCCGCAAATTGGCGAGCGATTTGAGTTTGTGCAAGGAGACGAAATAAAAATCGAAGTCACTTTCGAAAAACATTTGGAAAACAAAATCCTGAAAGCATTATTCAAAAGCCACGCGTATGAGGAAGTAGCGTATGAGATTTATGAGTTGCAAAATCAGCATCAGAATATTGGTTTGGGCATGATTGGCGAATTGAAAAATCCCATGAGTGAAAAAGAGTTCCTTCTTTTTGCTAAAGAAAAAATGCAATGTGGCGGAATTCGACATTCCAACTTTATTGGAAAGGAAATTAAAAAAGTAGCCGTTCTTGGTGGAGCTGGAAGTTTTGCTATAAAAAATGCGATTCAGGCTGGAGCTGATGCTTATTTGACTGCCGATTTGAAATACCATCAGTTTTATGAAGCCGAAAATAAACTTTTATTGGCCGATATTGGACATTTTGAGAGCGAACGCTATACAAAAAATTATATTGTAGAGTATCTTCGAAAAAAAATCCTTAATTTTGCAGTTATTTTATCAGAAGAAAATTCAAATCCAGTTAAGTACTTATAGAATATGGCGAATACGAAAGAATTAAGTGTTGAGGACAAGTTAAGAGCAATTTACGATTTACAACTAATTGACTCTAGAATTGACGAAATCAGAAACGTAAGAGGTGAACTTCCTTTAGAAGTAGAGGATTTAGAAGATGAAGTGGCTGGTTTAAGCACACGTTCAGAAAAATTGAAAGGGGAACTTGAAGTTATCGAGGATCTTATCAAATCTAAAAAGAATGCAATTGATGAGCACAAAGAAGCTATCAAAAAATATACTAAGCAACAAGAAACTGTTCGTAACAACAGAGAATTTAATTCGTTGACAAAGGAGATTGAATTTCAAGAATTAGAAATTCAGTTGTCTGAAAAGCAAATTAAAGAAATGAAAGCTTCTATCGAACACAAGAAAGAAGTAATTTCGAGCTCTAAAGAAAGATTAGAAGCAAAATCAAATCACTTAAAGCACAAAAAATCTGAGTTGGACGCTATCATGGCTGAAACTGCCAAAGAAGAAGCATTCTTGTCTGAGAAATCAGCTGAATTCCAAGCTTTAATTGAAGAAAGATTGTTGAAAGCTTACACTAGAATTAGAACAAGTGTTCGCAATGGTTTAGCAGTAGTTTCTATTGAAAGAGGAGCGTCAGCAGGATCATTTTTCACTATTCCACCACAAACACAAGTAGAAATAGCTTCTAGAAAGAAAATCATTACTGATGAACATTCCGGAAGAATATTAGTTGACAGCACCTTAGCTGATGAAGAAAAAGAGAAAATGGAACAATTGTTTTCTAAATTCTAATTACATTTAAGTCCCGATACACATCGGGACTTTTTTTTATGAAAAAAATAGTATTTTTTATATTCACTAAGTCCATTGGATTGTACATAAACGTCTTGAGCTTTATTCTTCCAAAGAAAGCATCAAAACTGGCGTATTCCTTTTTTAGCCAACCTAGAGAAGGTAAATTATCTAAAAAGAAACTTCCTAAAATCCTTTTAGAAGCACAATCTGAAACGTTCCAAGTGGAAAAAGATTCTTTTCATACCTATACTTGGAAAGGAAATGACA
Source organism: Flavobacterium sp. CG_9.1 (assembly GCF_015751645.1). Classification (NCBI taxonomy): domain Bacteria; kingdom Pseudomonadati; phylum Bacteroidota; class Flavobacteriia; order Flavobacteriales; family Flavobacteriaceae; genus Flavobacterium; species Flavobacterium sp. CG_9.1. Next base: position 27,790 of record NZ_JADOVC010000007.1, on the reverse strand, counting down.
CTGTTATTCTTTTGGTTCATGGATGGGAAAGCAATGCTTCTCGATGGAAAAAACTACTCCCGTATCTAAAAAAATCAGGCAGTACCATTATTGCAATAGACGGTCCAGCTCATGGATTATCTAGTGGAAAAGAATTTAATATACCCCAATACGCGGCTTTTATCCATATCGCTGTTGAAAAATTCAAACCAAAATATCTCATCGGTCACTCTATTGGTGGAAAGACTTGTCTGTATTACCAATCCGTGTATCAAAATGACACGTTACAAAAAATGGTGATTTTGGGATCTCCAAGCGATTTCAATATCATCTTAAACAATTACATCCGCTTGTTAAGTTTGAATTCTAAAATTTTAAAATCTTTAGAAGCGCATTACCTGACTACTTTTCAACTTAATTTAGAACAATTTTCTGGTAAAATATTTGCGTCAAAACTAAACATCAGAGGATTAATTGCGCACGATATTGATGACACGGTCGTTTTATTTGAGGAAGGAAAAAAAATAGCGAGTACTTGGAAAAATGCTGTTTTTATAGAGACCAAAGGTTTAGGACACAGCATGCATGGGGCGGAATTATACAAAAAAGTCTCCCGTTTCTTATTTGACTAATTTTAAAAAAACTATTTCGCAAAGATTCACAAAGGAAACACGAAGCTTCACGAAGAATTTTATAATTTTTTCAAAAAAAAAACTTTGATCATCTTTGTGTAACAATACTTTTCAAATCAATTTTAAATAGTATCTAATTATCAAATTCATTACTTTTGCAGTATGGAAGAAAATCTAAAACGCCTCAATAAATTCATAGGAGAAACTGGGTATTGCTCCCGCCGTGAAGCTGATAAAATCATTGAAGAAGGTCGCGTGACCATCAATGGAGTTATTCCGGAATTAGGCACAAAAGTTTCACCGAATGACGAAGTGCGTATTGATGGAAAATTAATTCGAGAGAAAAGAGAGAAATCTATTTATTTAGCTTTTAATAAACCTGTTGGAATTGAATGTACAACCAATTTAGAAGTTCGCGGCAATATTGTAGATTATATTAATTATCCAACACGCATTTTCCCTATTGGCCGTTTAGACAAAGCATCTGAGGGGTTGATTTTTATGACTAATGACGGCGATATTGTCAACAAAATTCTTCGTGCGAGAAACAACCACGAAAAAGAATATACGGTAACGGTCAACAAATTAATCACCGATCGTTTTATCGAAAAAATGAGTAATGGTGTTCCAATTTTAGACACGGTTACCCGAAAATGTAAGGTAGAAAAAATAAGTTCTACGACATTTAAAATCATCTTGACACAAGGTTTAAACCGTCAAATTCGTAGAATGTGTGAGTATTTGGGTTATGATGTTATTGCCTTGAAACGCATCCGAATTATCAATATATCACTTGATATTCCTGTTGGAAGATTCCGAGATTTGACTGATGCAGAAATCAAAGAATTAAACGAATTGATAGAACCTTCCAGCAAAACCGAAGAAGCGAGTTTACCTAAACCAGAAAGAACAGAAGCTCCCAAAAAAAGAACTGAATTCATCAAAAGAGATGATCCAAGGTTTAAGAGAAAAGGAGATTATTAAAAAACACAAATCCCATTCAGAAACGAATGGGATTTGTGTTTTTATTTACTAGTTAAAAATTCATAATACAAAGCTTTTGATAAAAAAGACCTTGATTGCATTCGACTAATCTCCTTCTCTCTTGAAATTTCACTGTATTGACCCTCTAATTTATTTTTTGAAAAATAGTCTCGGCGCAATTCATCATTAAAGTTTAGTCTGGATAAAAATATAGGCTCTACTCCTTTGTTTACCGATATGTTGTAATTCGTAATTAGGTTTCCCCAATTCACAAAACTGCACAAAAGAATCGTTCCATAAAAATACCAAATCATTTGATTGAAAAGAAAAGCATTTGTTTTTTGTTTAGTGATTTTTGTAAAAGAAATAACCAATCCAATAATGGCTAATATCAAGAAAGCAAATACACCTAATCTTTTATAAGTCAATCCAAAATAAGAAACGTATTCTGCGTTTTTAATAATTGTACTAAGGATTAAAACTCCATTTAAAAGAATCCAAATCTTAGCTAATTTTTTAAGCTTTTTAGCTTTTTCATCAAAATTAAACCCTCCTTTAAAATAGAATAAAATAACACCAACTGCCATTATGATTGAAAAAATAACGGCAGTTACTCTTTCGTGTGTATCGGAACTTAAGTTAGATTTTTTGACCACTTCAAAAAACTGTTCGTAATTATAAGTCGCAATGAAAACCAAAAGAAGAATATTTAAAAGAAACAACGTAATCTCGCCGCTTCTTCTTTCAAAATCAATATCCAAAAACGAAAATGAATTTTGATTTTGAGTTTTGGCTTCTTCCTTAAAATCACTGTCCAATACATCATTCTTTTCGTAACAAACCTCAGGAATCCAATAATTCCAAAAAGTGAACGATATGAAAAATCCTAAAGCGGTAAGTACAAATGCTTGCCACACATCAATATCTAAATAATAATCGGTAAACAAAGACGAAAAATGATCGCTCCCAAAAGAATATACGATTAAAAATAACCCCAGAAATAGGACTGGAATAAGAAAATAAGCAATCAGTTTTTTTGCAAAACCGTTATTGACTTTTCGCTTAGGAAGATATTGACTGAACATCAATATGCGACCTAACGAAGCGATTCCGTTGATAAAGACCAAAGGAAGAGCTTGTAACACTTTAAGTTTTGGTTCCTGGATTTTGAATTGTAAAAAGATAATCGACAAAGCCATGGCAAAAAAAGATGGAAAATCTCCGTACCAAGCAAACGCAAAGCAAGACAGAACCGATGTAACCACTAAAATCAAATGCAACCTACTGGTAAATTTCTCTTGGAAGAAATAACTTATTAAGGCGGTTTGCATCATACCGAAAATGGCCCAATTGAGACCCAAATCTTCGTTGTAAAAAAGCAGCATAAAAACCAAACTGCTGGCTAAAATAAAATGTAGTTTTTTCATAATTAAAAATTTAAAAGTACTTTGCATTTCAAAGTAAAAAGTTAAAAAAAAGGTTTTATTTAGATTTTATTAATTTTTCAAGACTATTTAAGTGGGAAACAAAAGCAGCTCTACCCATATTGGTAACGCGATACGAAGTTTTTGGTTTTTTACCGACAAACTCCTTTTTAACTTCAATGTATCCAGATTTATCTAATGCCGAAGAATGACTTGCTAAGTTACCATCAGTTATATTCAATAAAGATTTCATTTCCGTAAAATCAATCCAATCGTTAACCATCAGAACAGACATAATGCCTAATCTGACCCGACTTTCAAAATCTTTATTTAATTTGTCAATGATTCCCATTTCTATTTGTATTTTTTAAACACAATTATTCCGTACAGGATGTGCAAAATTCCAAATCCAATTGCCCAAAAAACAAGTCCGAACCCAAGATAAAAAAGGGAAATACAACCTAAAATAATCTCACATGCACCCAAATATCTAATATCCGAAAAAGTATATTTCCCAGCATTAATAAGTGCTAAACCATAAAACAATAAAGTAACAGGAGCAATCAAAGCAAATAGCTGATGGTATAAAAGTGCCAAACAAAATACGCCTCCAACCAGTAAAGGAATTGCTAGATTCAGTAACATTTTTTTAGTAGTATTAGTCCAAACCGGTAAATCAAACTTTTTACTTTTTCTCAGCGTAAAAAATATACCGGATCCGAAAGCTAAAATCAAGATTCCGCAAGCAACGAAAACTAATTCAATTATCAAATCATAGCTATACATCTTTTGGTTACCATCAAAATATTCAAAACCATTATTTTTAAATAATTGATACGCATAAATGGACCCAGCTAATGCAAATAATCCTGCAAATACTCCAGAAAGACCACTTAATGAAATAAATCTGGAAGAGCGTTCCATCATGGAACGAATATGCGATAAATCTTCTTGAAGTTTTTGACTCATAAATAAAGTACTTTGAATTACAAAGTTACTTATTATTTTTAGATTTCAAAATAGAAACGGATTTAATTTTGATAAATTTTATAAAATGAAAATCTCTTCTATTTAAAGGAAAAGAATAGTGTAAAAGATTCGTTTTCTTAGATTCTATTTAGAACCTGCTTCCCAACCTCTTTGAATCTCACCAATCGTAGAATCCCAGTCGTAAATTGTTTGTATGATAAAAAGTGTAGCAAATCCTAAGAAAAATATTTATATGTCTCTGTTTGAAATTTTCATTTTTATAATATTTAATTTTTTGTTTAAATACATAAATTAATTAAATCAAAAATCCAAAAAAGTAAGATTATAATTATAAATCAAAACCATCTCTTTCTTTTGAATAAAAACACACCAAAAGCAGATAATAAAACAGATACAGAAATGACAATCCATATTCCATAGCGATTATCTTGTAAATCATTAGGCACATTCATTCCGTACAAACTGGCAATCAAGGTTGGAATCATCAGAATAATCGAAATCGAAGTCATCTGTTTCATGATCGTATTCATATTATTAGAAATCACTGAAGCATACGCATCCATAGTTCCCGTTAAGATGTCACTATAAATATTAGTAGTTTCTTGTGCCTGACGCAATTCAATTTCAACATCTTCTAATAAATCCAGATCAAAATGCTCTTTTTGTGACTTTATATTCTTGATTCGGTGTAATAAAATATCATTCCCCTTCAAAGAAGTCATGAAGAATACCAAACATTTTTCTATTTGAAGCAACGCTTGTAACTCTTCATTTTTAATTGACTTTTCGAGATTATCCTCGGCTAATTTTATTTTTTGGTTGACTTGTTTTAAGTATTTCAAAAACCAAACGCTGGAGGATAATAGCAGTTTCAACACTAAATCAAAATTGTCTTTAATGTTGATATTTTTGCGTTTCGTATAGGTTACAAAGTCAGTAAGCATTTTCGTTTGATGAAAAGTGATAGTGATGCAAATCGCTCCTTTAAATACAATTCCAACGGGTATAGTATGAAAAGGTAGTTTAATAATATTACTTTTTACAGGAATTCGCATGATGATCAAAGTCCAACCATTTTCAATTTCTATCCGTGGTCTTTCATCAATATCTTCGATGTCATTATAAAATGCTTCTGGAATTTGTAATTCGTCGAGTAAATATTTCTTTTCTGCTGCGGTAGGACATTCTATATTGATCCAGCAGTTTGGCGTCCATTCCGTAATGGCAGTTAATCCGTTATTGTTTTTGTAAAAAGCTCTCATTTCAAAATTCCATAGGTTTATTTATAGCCTCTTGAAAATAGTTCAAGTGCTACATTAGTTCAACATTTCCGAATAATAATCGTCCATTTTAAAGGTCTTTTTTTTAAGTGGTTCAAAAGTATTCTTTAAATTCCGTTTCAGCATCAATTATCAGAATTTTATGCGTATTTTAAGATAAAAAAAGCCTTAAACGTACATTTAAGGCTTTTAATTAACACTATGTTTCTCTTTATTTATTTCTTTTCATTTCTCTAGCTAAAAGCGTATTTTTCAATAACATTGCAATAGTCATAGGTCCTACTCCACCCGGAACCGGAGTAATAAACGATGATTTTTTACTTACATTCTCAAAATCAACATCACCAGTAATAACATATCCTTTTTCGTTTGTTTCATCTGGAACACGAGTAATACCTACATCAATCACGACAACACCCTCCTTCACCATATTTGCTTTCAGGTAATTTGGAACACCCAAAGCCGTAATAATGATATCCGCTTGAATGGTAATTTCTTCAATATTTTTAGTGTAACTGTGTGTTAAAGTAACTGTTGAATTTCCAGGAAAACCCTTTCTACCCATCAAAATACTCATTGGTCTTCCCACGATATGGCTACGACCAATCACAACGGTATGTTTCCCTTTGGTTTCTACACCGTATCTTTCTAACAATTCTAAAATTCCAAAAGGTGTCGCTGGAATAAAAGTAGTCATGTCTAATGCCATTTTTCCAAAATTCTCAGGATGAAATCCATCGACATCTTTACTTGGATCAACCGCCATCAACACTTTCTGCTCATCAATTTGTTCTGGAAGCGGCAATTGAACGATAAATCCATCAATTTCATCATTCTCATTTAGTTCCTTAATCTTCTTTAGTAATTCAACTTCAGTAGTGGTACTTGGCATTTTTACTAAAGTAGATTCAAAACCCACTCTTTCACAGGCTTTTACTTTACTTCCTACATAGGTTAAACTTGCTCCATCATTTCCAACAATCAGAGCTGCTAAATGAGGTACTTTCTCCCCATTGTCTTTCATTTTTTGTACTTCTACAGCAATTTCACTTTTAATATCTTCCGCTGTTTTTTTTCCGTCTAGTAGTTGCATTGTTATTTGGTTTAATATATTAAAGCAAAAAGTCTCAAAATCATTACGACTTTAAGACTTTCTACTTTTGACTCATTTTATCTCATTCCTGGCATTCCGCCTTTCATGCCGCCCATCATTTTCATTAGGTTTTTTCCTCCTGGCCCTTGCATCATTTTCATCATCTTGCTCATTTGGTCAAACTGCTTCATCAATTGGTTGACCTGCTCGATTTTGGTCCCCGAACCTTTAGCTATTCTGGCTTTTCTTTTGACATCAATTAAAGCCGGCTTGCTTCTTTCAATTGGCGTCATCGAATGAATGATTGCTTCAATATGTTTGAATGCATCGTCTTCGATCTCCACATCTTTCATGGCTTTGGAAGCACCTGGTATCATTCCAACCAAGTCTTTCATATTTCCCATCTTTTTTACTTGCTGGATTTGAGAAAGAAAATCATCAAAGCCGAATTCGTTCTTGGCAATTTTCTTTTGGATTTTTCTAGCTTCTTCTTCGTCAAATTGCTCTTGCGCTCTTTCAACCAAAGACACAACGTCTCCCATTCCCAAAATTCTTTCGGCCATACGAATGGGATAGAACACATCAATCGCGTCCATCTTTTCTCCTGTACCTACAAATTTAATTGGTTTATTAACAACAGATTTAATCGAAATCGCAGCTCCACCACGTGTATCACCATCTAATTTGGTTAAGATAACCCCGTCAAAATTTAATCTTTCGTTAAAGGTTTTTGCTGTATTTACAGCATCTTGACCTGTCATTGCATCCACAACAAATAATGTTTCTTGCGGCTGTATGGCTTTGTGAACGCGTTCAATTTCATCCATCATTTCCGCATCAACTGCTAAACGACCGGCTGTATCGACAATTACAACATTAAACCCATTTGCTTTCGCATGTTTGATCGCATTTTGAGCAATTTCAACAGGATTTTTATTTTCTGGTTCAGAATATACCTCAACTCCTATCGAATCCCCAACTACATACAATTGTTGAATTGCTGCTGGTCTGTAGATATCACAAGCCACCAATAATGGTTTTTTATTCTTTTTTGTAAGAAGATAATTTGCCAATTTTCCAGAGAAAGTAGTTTTACCTGATCCTTGCAAACCTGCCATCAAAATAACCGTTGGATTTCCAGAAAGATTGATTCCAGCAACATCACCCCCCATTAATTCCGTAAGCTCGTCTTTGACTAACTTCACTAACAATTGTCCCGGTTGTAGGGTTGTCAATACATCCTGCCCAATTGCTTTTTCTTTTACTTTGGTAGTAAAATCTTTCGCAATTTTGAAGTTGACATCGGCGTCAAGTAAGGCTCTACGGACTTCTTTCAGCGTTTCGGCTACATTTACTTCGGTGATTTTTCCGTGACCTTTAAGTATGTGAAAGGCTTTGTCTAGTTTATCGCTTAAATTATCGAACATAGTAATGATTTATTTTGAAATGCAAATTTAAGCATTTGATTTTGAAGTTGTATTCATAATATTATAAAAAAAACAGTCTTTTTTCAGACTGTTTTGTAGTTGTATTTGGCGATAAAGCACAAATTATTCTAACTTTTTTCAAAAGTTAAATATTTAGTTTCTCCAGCGCTACTCTCTGTGGTTCTCAATCGGAGCTGCGTGGGAGTTATTTCAAAAACACTCCAATCCTCTGATATCCCAGCTCCATTTGGATTCAAAAAAGCAATTGTAAATTCAATATCGTTATGCGGATTATCATCCATTTTATTAGATTTGATAACAGACCATTTTCCACTGTAATCTAAACTTGTAGATTGAGCGGTTAAGACATCATTTAGCCCAAAAGTAAAATTATATCCAGAAAAAGAATTTAATTTATTGGTTTTGCTATCGAAAAAATAAGTGATTTTCCAAGTTCCTTGATTCAAAGTACTGCGTATTGCGTCGGGAATTTTATCAACTGTACTTGTAACAACGACCTCATCTGCACAACAAGTTCCGGCAATATTCAATAAAAATATAAAAAACAGGACTGGGAAAAACAATATTTTTTTCATAATATATCAGTAATTAGTTTTAAAATTACTAAATATTGTATTGATTTCACAAAAAAATGAACAAAATTTTACATTCTTTCGGGAACATTGATTCCTAATAATTTAAAAGAGGTTGCAATCACATCAGCTACTTTCTTTGATAATTGCACTCTGAAAATTTTATTCTCTACATCCTGCTCTCCTAAAATAGGAACAGCCTGATAGAATGAATTATACTCACGAACTAAATCATAGGTATAGTTAGCCAAAAGGGCTGGACTGTGATGCTGTGCTGCATTTTGAATCACTTCTGGAAACAATTCTAGTTGTTTTACCAATTCTTTTTCTTTTTCATGAAGTGTTTCTATTTTTGATTTATTTGAAAAATCAAAATTAGCTTTACGAATAATCGATTGAATTCTCGCGTAAGTGTATTGAATAAACGGCCCTGTATTTCCAGCAAAATCAACGGATTCCTCTGGATTAAAAAGGATTCGTTTTTTTGGATCTACTTTTAAAATGTAATATTTCAAAGCACCTAAACCAATTGTACGGTATAACTTTTCTTTTTCTTCAGCAGAATAGGCCTCTAGTTTCCCTAAGTCTTCCGCAATTTTTTGCGCTGTATCCGTCATTTCTTGCATCAAATCATCGGCGTCAACAACCGTTCCTTCGCGGCTTTTCATTTTTCCCGTAGGCAAATCTACCATTCCATAGGACAAGTGATATAAATTTTTAGACCAATCAAAACCTAGTTTTTTCAAGATCAGAAACAGTACTTTAAAGTGATAATCCTGCTCGTTACCAACGGTATAAACCATTCCACCAACATCTGGATAATCTTTCACACGTTGTATGGCGGTACCAATATCTTGTGTCATGTATACTGCAGTACCGTCGGAACGCAATACAATTTTACGGTCTAAACCTTCATCTGTCAAATCAATCCAAACGGAACCGTCAGGATCTTTTTCGAAAACTCCTCTGTCTAAACCAATTTGAACCACATCTTTTCCTAACAAATAGGTGTTGCTTTCATAATAAAACGCATCAAAATCGACACCTAAATTTTTATATGTGGTAGCAAAACCATCATACACCCATTGATTCATGGTTTTCCAAAGTGTGATTACGGCATCATCTCCAGCTTCCCATTTCAGCAACATTTCTTGCGCTTCCAGAATGATTGGCGCTTGTTTTTTGGCTTCCTCTTCCGTTTTGCCTGCGCTTACTAATTGGGCTATTTCTTCTTTGTACGCTTTATCAAAAGCAACATAGTAATTACCAACTAATTTATCTCCTTTTAAACCGGTTGATTCTGGTGTTTGTCCGTTTCCAAATTTTTGCCAAGCCAACATTGATTTGCAAATATGGATTCCTCTATCATTAATGATTTGAGTTTTATATACTTTTTTGCCGGAAGCCTTGATAATTTCAGCTACTGAATATCCCAAAAGATTGTTACGTACGTGACCTAAGTGCAAGGGTTTGTTGGTATTTGGTGAGGAATACTCAACCATTACCGCTTTGTCTTCTGTATTTGGAGTAACGAAACCAAATTTAACATCATCTTTTATTGCTCCAAAGAAATCCAAATAATATGCATCAGAAATAACAATATTTAAAAATCCGGAAACCACATTAAAACGGCTCACTTCAGCCAAATTTTCAACTAAATAGTTTCCTATCTTATTCCCCAATTCGACTGGATTACTTTTAACTACTTTCAATAAGGGAAAAATCACCATGGTAATATCTCCTTCAAATTCCTTCCGTGTAGTTTGAAATTCAACTTTATCACTTGTAACGTCAAATAAAGCTTTTACAGCTTGTTCAATAGCGGGCGTAAGAATCTGTTGTAATGTCATGGTGTAAATTTAAAAATGCAAAGATAATTCTAATTCCTTAATATGCTTATAAAAGTTTTTCTATTACGTCTTAAAAACACTAATAAAGGAAAATAACCGTTCTACAACTATCTTTAAGATTGAGTTAACATAAATTTAGCATTTTTTAAAAATCGTATTTCAATTTTTACTATTTTTGATAAGTGAATTAACAACCTAAAAAATGAAAAAGACACTTATTTTTATATTGTTGATAGTTATATATACTGGTCACTCCCAGTCAGTTACAATAAGCACAACAAAATATACGGTTGACGAATTGGTAAATCAAGTATTGGTAAATTCGCCATGTGTTCAAGGTACCAATGTTACTTCAAGGACAGGAACAGCATTTGGATCTTCAAACGGAATTGGCTATTTCGAAAATACAAATTCTAGTTTTCCGTATTTAAATGGTGTAGTCTTAAGCACGGGAGATGTATTGAAAACACCTGGACCCAACACTAACATTCTTAGTGATGGATCTCCTGCATGGCTAGGAGATTCAGATCTAGAAGCTAATTTACTTTCGCAATCTGGGATAACAATTAATTCCATCAATGCAAGTTTCATAGAATTTGACTTCCAACCAAAAACACCCAATTTTGACTTTTCTTTTCTTTTTGCTTCTGAAGAGTACGGAACTTCCCAATGTAACTTTTCCGATGCTTTTGCTTTTCTTTTAAAAGATGTAACCGCTGGAGGTCCAAATGTGAATTTAGCGGTCATTCCAAGTACTACCATCCCGGTTTCTGTTGAAACTATTAGAGATGGAGCTTATAATTCAGATTGTCCGTCTGCTAATCCGAGCTATTTTGGCGCTTTTAACGGAAATGGATTTGGTCCTGCCATAAATTTCAACGGACAAACAGTTTCAATGCTAGCTTCGGCAACCGGTTTAGATATCACTCATGTGTACCGCATCAAATTAGTTATTGCTGACGGAGGAAATAATACAGGGTATGATTCTGCTATTTTTTTAGAAGCAAATAGTTTTAACATCGGACAGGATGTATTGGGTCTAGATTATACCTCAGCAAATAATGCCGCAATTTGCCCTGGGACTACATTGCCAGTATTATCTGCCGCAGGTTTAAGTGCTGGGACTGCATTTGTATGGAAGAAAAACGGAATAGCATTTTTGCCAGCACAAACGGGAGAAACATTAAACCTAAACAACATCATTCCACTAGTAGGCTCCGGGATTCACACCTATAGCGTCACCTACACAGAACCAGGATGCATTGCTGTCACGGATGAAATCACCATCGAAATTTACCCTAAGATTGCAGTACTAGCGACCATTCCAAATATTTACGCCTGTGAAACTGGCGCTTCGAACTACGATTTTGACTTAAGTAAAAATAGTACCATCATTCGAGCTGGAGTCAATCAATCTACAAATGCAGCTGGTATTTTAGACGATCTACCTGCGGACACTATCATCTCCTATCATGTAACGAATGCAGATGCTATGGGAAATACGGGCGCAATATCAATTCTCCAAACCATTTCAACCGCTGAAAGTGGAAAACAAATATTTGTTAGAATTCAAAACCCTACTACATTATGCTATGAAATAAGATCTTTCCAATTATTCGTTGTTCCACCACCACAAATAGTAAATACACCTGCTGACGTCACATTATGCTCTAGAAATCTATCAGAAAATCCTTTAAAAGCAAATTTCGACTTAAGTCCGCAAATCGCTTCTATACTAGGGACTCAAGACGCTTCTTACAATATTTTATCCTTTCATACGTCTTCCGCTGGAGCAAATAACAACACCAATACGGTCTCCCTAAATTCGAGCAACCAAATACTATCGCCATCTACAACCTTATGGGTCAGATTACAAAACACCTCAAATAGTAACTGTTATGTGGTCACTAGCTTTCAATTAATTGTTAACCCACTACCCGCAGTAGATATTTTACAAGATGTATTTGTTTGTACCTCGTATACCCTACCTGTTTTAACAAAAGCCGGCGCTCAGTATTGGACTGGAAACAATGGAACGGGTACACAACTTTTTGCAGGAGACGTTATCACTACCACAACAATCGGTTTATATGTTTTCAATCAATCTGGAATTTGCACCAATCAAGATTCTTTTGATGTAACTATAGCCGATTTGGACAGCATTTCGCCTGCTTCTGAGACTTACTGCACACGATACATCCTTCCCGCCTTACCTTATGCTAAATATTTTACACAAAGCGGAGGTGCTACCACTACTGGAAACGTTCAGCTAGCAGCTGGATCTGTAATAAGCACTCCCGGAATAAACAGAATTTATGTTTGGTTTGAAGATACCACCGTTACACCCTCATGCACAAAAGAAAAGCCATTTGACATTACAATAATTCCGTTTACTGCATTACCGAACTATCCAAATCAATTTGGGTGTGTTTCTTACACACTTCCTGTCGAGCTTAACGGTGGCGTTTATTACACCGGCACAAATAAAAGCGGTTCTCTTTTACTCCCTGGAACAGTGCTAACCACGACTACTCAAATATATGTTTTTAAAGAAACCAATACGGCTCCACTGAACTGTTCGTCAGAAAAAACATTTAAAGTTTTTATTGGCCTTGCAAGCATTACCCCTCCTACAGATGTTAATTCCTGCTCCGCTTATCGCCTACCTACCTTGACGGTTGGAGAATATAGAACCGCAGCAGCAGGAGGAGGAAGTGTTGTTGCAGCTGGGACATTTATCAATGCAACTACAACGCTTTGGTTTTATGTAACAGGAGAAAGTTGTACTGACAATTTAGACTTTACTATTACTGTCAACATTGCTCCTTTACCAGAGATTCTAGATACTGAGCCACAATGTGACGTATATTATTTACCTCCTGTTGCACATGCAGGAAATTATTTCACAGGACCCTTAGGAACTGGAAATCTTCGTCCTGTTGGATATCCAGTAACTACCACACAACTAATGTACTTCTATGATAAAGCTCCAACTGGAACATGTTATGTAGAAAAAGAATTTGTGATTACCATTAATAGATCTCCTGTGATTGATGCAAAACCGGTAGAAGTTATTCGATGTGGTCAAAGTTATATATTAGATGATTTAAGAAACGGGGAATATTACGAATTTGCGGGAGGACCCTCACCTACAAATCCTGTTTTACGGCCGGGAACCGTTTTAACAACCTCAAAAACAATATATGTGTATGCCGCAGCTCCTGCACCTAACACCTGCGTTTCTGAATATAGTATAGAGGTACTAGTTACGTTTGTAAATGACATCGAGGATCAAAATGCATGCGACAGTTTTAACTTATCTGCTATTATAGGAATGGGAAGTTACTATACTGCTCCAAATGGTCCAAATGGAACGGGTGTACTAGTACTGCCTCCCTATGCTCCTATAACTACGACAACTACGCTTTATGTTTATGTGGATAACAACAATAGAGTTGTTTGTATCGATGAAGATCCTTTTGTCATCACCATTTATACTACTCCAACGATTACACCAATTGCTCCCGTAACGCGATGTGAGTCATACGAATTACCCACTTTTACAGCTCCTGTAACCCGATACTTTACAAACCCAGGTGGCCCAGGAAGCAGCAACATCGAAAAATTCCCAGGAGATCAAATCACTGTATCAAGTACTATCTACGCTTATGCTGAGGCTGGTACTACATCAACGGTTATTTGTCCTTCAGAAAAACCAATGGTTATTACTATTACTCAGAAACCAAAACCAGACCTTACAGTTCCTACCATTTGTATTGATATTGATACCGGAATCACAACAAATGCTTTTATTGAAAGTGGGTTTACAGCACCACAATATGCCTTTGAATGGAAAAGTGAGGACGGACCTTTAGTAAGTACAGCCGAGAATTTCTCAACAAACGAGCCCGGAAATTATACGCTTACGGTCACCAATTTAGCAATATTTGGATGTACCTCTGACATTGTACCTTTTACAATTATTGAGTCTTCAAAACCAGCTTCGGTAACGTATACTACCCGCGGATGGTTTACGGATAACCAAACTATAACTGTAAACGCCGTACCGTTTATAGGTGATGGAAGCAATTTCCTTTATTCAATAGACGGAGGTTCATTTCAAATAAGTAACGTGTTTAGTAATGTCAGCCCTGGACTCCACGAAATTACAGTAAGCGATGCTAATTGTGGGACGTTTACTATTCCTGTTACAATCAAACTTATAAGCAGTCCCAAATTCTTCACTCCCAATGGAGATGGTTTTAACGATACTTGGAACATAACAGGAATTCCAAATAGTGAAAATTTAAAATTATATGTCTTTGATCGCTATGGAAAACTATTAAAGCAATTGTTTCCTAACGGCTCGGGATGGGATGGAACCTTTAACGGATATCCACTTCCAGCAGATGATTATTGGTTTACCATTACCTATACTGAAGACAACATTGCTAAAGAATACAAATCACATTTTTCTCTGAAACGATAAATCGGAAGACAAAAAACAAGAAGGCTTTCCTAATCGAAAGCCTTTTTTTGTTAAATAAAAAAATTAAAAATAAAATAGCTGTAACAAAATAAGGCTTTAGCAGTCTACTAAGTAGATTCAAATAAATACCATTTATAGTTAATTAAAATAGTTTGGATTGCGTTAGGTATTTACTTTTACATCAATCCAAGTGGGTGATTTAAATGTAATCCAATCTCCTCTTTATAGAGAAAGAAATATCGCTACAGATCTTTTAGGGAAAATTTGATTTTGCCATAGAAAATCGGCGCAAGTAAAAGGTTAATTTAATAGATGAAGAGTATTATTTATTTAGGTTTCAATCGTAGATGCGAAAAAAGTTCTGAATTCAAAAGTTTTTAATAAAAATTAGTTTTAATAGTTAGTTACCAAAAGAAAAACTCGGAGTATGCCAACTCCGAGTTTTTTGATTTAGAAACTTTTATATATGTTATAAATGGGCTTTTAGAGCTTTAATTTCCTCTGGATTAGCTATTTCACCAGAATCAATAATGGCAGAAGAATGATAAAAAATAGCTTTTGTTTTATCTTTTAACCATCCAATATTCGTTGAACGCAAACCGCCGCCCGGCATGATTACAATTCGATCATTTGCTTTTTCAATCAAGTCAGACAATACATTGATACCGTGAACTACATTTGTTACTGTTCCAGACGTCAAAATAGTTTTAAAACCACATTCAATTAGAGATTCAAGCGCTTCCAATTTATTTTTTATTCCATCAAAAGCTCGATGAAAAGTACAAGGCAATGGATTTGCCAAAGCTACTAATGCAGCATTCTGTAGTTCATTGATGTTAGAGTCCTCTTTCAAAATTCCAAAAACAAATCCATCTACTTTTAGTTTTTTGAATGCTACTATTTCCGATTTCATTTGCTCGAACTCTACATCTGAGTAAACAAAATTCCCACTACGAGGCCGAATCATAACATTCAAATCGACGGTGACTGTATCACGAACAGTTTTAGCAAGTTCAAAATCCGGCGTTGTTCCGCCTTCGTTTATATTGGCACAAAATTCAATTCGGTCAGCACCATTGGCTTGTGCCACGATAGCAGACTCCAAATTAAAGCACGCTATTTCTAACTTCGATTTTTTCATCTAGTGCAAAAAATATTCAGCATCAATTAATCGGTTTCCCGTTGCATCATGAACCGCATAATTAAACCCTCCTTGAATGCAATAGGATCCGAATTCCCCTTTTTTATTCAGTGCGATGAAACCAACTTGGATATCTTTTAGATTTTTATTTCTTTTTCGAGTCAAATTGACGATTCGGGCTACTGCTTCCTCACAAGCTTTTTGCGGCGATTTGCCTTGGCGCATTAATTCGACAACCAAATGACAACCTGAAATCCGAATCACTTCTTCCCCATGACCTGTGGCTGTGGCGGCGCCAATTTCGTTATCAACATACAAACCGGCGCCAATTATAGGCGAATCGCCCAAACGCCCGTGCATTTTGAAAGCCATACCGCTTGTCGTACACGCACCGGAAAGATTTCCATCAGCATCCAAAGCAATCATTCCAATAGTGTCGTGATTCTCTATATTAGCAATAGGCTTGTATTGACTCGTTTTCAACCATTCTTTCCATTCTTTTTCAGATTCTTCCAATAACAAATTTTCTTTTACAAAACCTTGAGATAAGGCAAACTGTAAAGCGCCATCACCAACCAACATGACATGCGGCGTTTTTTCCATCACAGCACGAGCCACAGTAATTGGATGTTTTATAAATTCTAAACAGGCTACAGATCCAATATTTGCGTTTTCATCCATAATACAAGCATCAAGTGTAACGCGCCCATCTCGATCCGGTCTTCCGCCATAGCCTACACTACGTTCGTTTGGATCTCCCTCAGGAACTTTTACTCCGGCTTCAACGGCATCTAAGGCTCTTCCATTATTTTTTAAAATTTCCCAAGCAGCGGCATTCGCTTGTAATCCAAAATTCCATGTAGAAAGTACAATGGGCTTAGTTCCTTTTTTAGAGTTGAAATCATTTTCTTCTTCCGGTTTCCCTTTGAATGCGTTTAGCGCCACAGCTGCAGAGGCAATTGCTGCTGTTCTTATAAAATTTCTACGGTTTGTCATGTTGATTGGATTAGTATTGGACGCATCATTTTTGAACTATAAATATATAGGTTCCACTTTAAATAAAAAAACCTACGCAATAATTTGCGCAGGCTTAGCCTTTTATCGAGTAACAACTGGAATCGGCATCCGATTCCTTAAACTACTTTTACCATTTAATAATAGCACTTCCCCAAGTAAAACCACTTCCAAATGCGGCCAAAACAACCGTATCTCCAGATTTTATTCTGCCTTGTTCCCAAGCTTCAGTTAAAGCAATTGGAATAGAAGCTGCGGTAGTATTTCCGTATTTTTGAATATTATTATATACCTGATCGTCTGTTAAATTGAATTTCTTTTGGATAAACTGAGAAATTCTCAAATTTGCCTGATGCGGAATCAACATATCAATATCGGAAACCTGTAAATTATTCGCTTGCAATCCTTCATTAATTACTTCACTGAAACGAACTACTGCATTTTTAAATACAAACTGCCCGTTCATATATGGAAAATAACTTTCATCATCCGGATCGTTGTCAGCCAAAATATCCGTAATCCAACGGCCTCCCATTCCTGGAGCTTTCACAATTAATTCCTCTGCATGTTGTCCTTCAGAATGCAAATGTGTAGATAGAATTCCTTTGGTCAAATCTTCTTCTCTACTCAAAACAGCAGCTCCTGCTCCATCTCCAAAAATTACCGAAACGCCACGACCGCGTGAGGTCATATCCAATCCGGTGGAATGGACCTCAGATCCAATCACTAATATATTCTTGTACATTCCAGTCTTAATATACTGGTCTGCCACAGATAAAGCATAAATAAAACCAGAACATTGATTTCTTACATCTAATGCGCCTACGGTTCTTAGTCCCAAATCACGTTGTACTAAAACTCCTGGGCCAGGGAAATAAAAATCTGGACTTAACGTGGCAAAAACCACAAAATCAATATCTTCCTTTGCAACACCAGAACGCTCAATTGCTATTTTGGCCGCTTTCACGCCCATAGAAGTCGTGGTATCTTCTCCTTTTATAATGTGTCTTCGCTCTTGAATTCCTGTTCGCTCCTGAATCCATTCGTCATTGGTATCAATAATTTTTGATAAATCGTCATTAGTGACCACGTTTTCGGGTACATAATAACCCAATCCTGCTATTTTTGAATGATACATAGTATTATTATTTTATTAAAATCAGACTGCAAATTTAAAACTTCCTCAAAATAAGAGGACCAAATTACCACTTTTTTAGCAATTTACAAGTTTTATACATTCATCCATATTGTATAGCTTCCATTATACTAAATAGATGTGAAATAAAATTAGTACTCATCAAGCAAGAGTCAATGCAAAAGTTAAAAAGTGATATTTGTTTTCAAATGTAACAACATTGGATTATTTTAGACTCATATTATGTACTACGAACTCTAATTTAAAATCATTCAAATTATGAAATTAAAAATTCCATTATTTTTCTTTCTTGGGCTAAGCTTAACCACCTTTGCACAAGAAAACCTAAATTACCAGAAACCCTCCCAATCCATTTTAGAATTAGCGGATTACGAAAGAGCCCCTTCGGTATCCATGGATACCAAAAAAGAATACATGCTTTTGACCTATCGAAATACTTATAAATCATTAGACGATTTAAATCAGGAAGAATTGCGTCTGGGCGGATTGCGAATTAATCCAATTACAAATATTTCCAGTTCTGTAACTTACGTGAACAACCTGAAATTACGTAAAATAAAAGACAAGAATGAAGTACAGGTAATAGGATTACCAACAAATCCTCGCATCAGTAACATCGCTTGGTCTCCAAATGATACAAAAATATCATTTTCACACACTACAGCTACCGGAGTAGAACTTTGGTTTATTGATGTGGCTTCGGCGAAAGCCACCAGATTAACGGAGGCGACCGTGAATGCGAATATTGGAAGTCCGTTCAGCTGGATGAATGACAACGAAACTATTTTGGTAAAAATGTTACCGAAAAACAGAGCGGCACTTTTGGATGCAAAAAAAGATTTGCCAACTGGTCCGATAATTTCGAACGCTGACGGAGTAAAATCGCAAAACAGAACCTATCCAGACATGTTGAAAAACAAGAATGATGAAATCAATTTTGAGAACATCATGACTTCTGAATTATACAAAGTAAACCTGAATGGAACAGCAACTTTATTCAAAAATGCAGCGATGTATGCGGGAGAAAGTTTTTCGCCAGATGGAAATTATTTAATGCTGACTACCATCCAGAAACCCTTTTCCTACATCGTCCCATTAAGTCGTTTTCCATCAAAATCTGTGGTTTACGACAAAGCCGGAAACGAAGTCAAAGTAGTAAATGAAGTGCCACTAACCGAAATTATCCCTAAAGGTTTTATGGCCGTTCGAAAAGGAAAAAGAAACATGAGCTGGAGAGCGGACAAACCAGCAACATTAGTGTATGCAGAAGCTTTAGACGGCGGAAATCCTGCCAATAAAGTAGATTTTAGAGATGAAGTTTTTCTTTGGAACGCACCATTTAATGCCGCAGCAACTTCATTAGTAAAAACTCCACAGCGCTACGACCGAATGATTTGGGGTAATGATAACGTTGCCATAGTTTCAGACGAATGGTATGATACGCGTAATACCAAAACCTATATTATCAATCCATCGAATCCAAGTCAGGCTCCAAAAGTGATTTTCGACAGAAATTCTCAGGATGTGTATTCTGATCCGGGAAATTTTGAAACTAGAAAAAACCAATACAACAGATATGTTTTGGCCATCGAAAATGACAATGCGTATCTTATTGGGGACGGATTTACTAAAAACGGGCAATTTCCATTTATTAGTGAATTTAATTTGAAAACAGCACAAGCAAAACGTTTGTACACTTCAAATTACACCGATAAAAAAGAAGATATTTTGGAAATTGAAGACTTCAAAAAAGGAACGGTTTTAGTCCAAATTCAATCTAAAAATGAATATCCGAATTATTACTTGAGAAACATTTTTCAAAAAAATAAACTGACTCCAATTACAACCTTCAAAAATCCTTTTGAAAGTATCAAAAATGTGAGCAAAGAAGTGATTAAATACAAACGTAAAGATGGCGTTGAATTATCAGGAACGTTATATCTACCTGTTGGTTATGACAAAGTCAAAAAAGAGAAAATGCCATTATTGATTTGGGCCTATCCAGCTGAATACAAAGACAAAAATTCAGCAGGACAAAGTACACAAAACCAAAATGAATTCACGTTTCCAAGTTATGGTTCGTTCGTATATTGGGTAACCAAAGGCTATGTCGTTCTTGATGACGCTGCTTTCCCAATTATTGGCGAAGGAACAACAGAACCAAATGATAATTTCATCACACAATTAGTCGACAATGCAGAAGCTGCAATTAATGCCGTAGATGCTTTAGGATACATTAACCGAAAAAAAGTAGCCGTTGGTGGTCACTCGTATGGTGCTTTTATGACAGCAAATTTATTGACACATTCCAATCTTTTTGCGTGCGGAATTGCTAGAAGTGGAGCTTACAATAGAACATTGACTCCGTTTGGTTTCCAAAGTGAACAACGCAATTATTGGGAAACTCCTGAAGTGTACAATACAATGTCGCCATTTATGAATGCGGATAAAATGAAAACGCCAATGCTTTTAGTACATGGTGAAGCCGATAACAATCCGGGAACCTTCACGTTGCAAACGGAACGTTATTTTCAGGCTTTGAAAGGTTTAGGAGCTCCAGCAAGAATGGTAATCCTTCCAAAAGAAGCACACGGATATGTAACCAAAGAGAATATTTTGCACTTGCTTTGGGAACAAGATCAATTCTTAGAAAAATATTTGAAGAATTAACGCTTAAGAGTGTTCAGTGATCAGTTTCTAAGTGATCAGAAAGTAAAACATGAAAAATGAACATAAAACAAAACCCCAAAATCATATTGATTTTGGGGTTTTGTTTTTTTACTAAAAAAACTCGTATCAAAGTTAAAAAACAACTTCAGGTTTATGTCGCAATTTGAACTAAAAACCACTGAATACTATTCACTGAACACTGAACACTTATTCTCAGGATAACATCAAAAATACTTCTTGATTGTGTTCTAATTCCGAATCATGGTCGAAGAAAATCACTCTTCTTTCAAAAGCGGCTTTGACTAAATAATGACTTCCTTTGAAATAACATTGCTTCACAACGGCGCTCATAATGGCATTATCTACTACTTTCAATTGATGCGGATACAATAAAAGCGCTACATCCTCATCGTCTTCAATGTCTATTATTTGAGACAATTGCAACTCATTGACTTCTCCAAAAAGAGATGCAATGTATTTGTTGGCTGGGTTTTCATACAAGGATCTAGAATCTCCTTTTGCCACTATTTTACCGTTTTGAATCACAATGGTTTCATCAGAGAAAGACAACGCATCGGTACTATCATGCGTGGCAATAATACAAGTAACGCCTTTGTCCTTTAAGTATTTAAATAGATTGCGACGTAAGGAATTCTTTCTAAAAGAATCAATTTGACTGAAAGGCTCATCGAGCAAAATAATTTCGGGTTCCAAAGCCAAAACTCTGGCCAAAGCCACTCGTTGTTGCTGTCCGCCACTTAGGAACTTCGCTTTTACTTTTGCGAAAGCGGTCATTTCGACCATATCCAATAATTCTTGAACACGGGCTTTTTTTTCCTCAGGATACATATTCGACAAGAACTTCCCCACATTTTCTTCGACAGTTATGTACGGCATCAAATCGAAATCCTGCGCTAAATATTTAATGTAATCTTCTCCCGGAACCAGATTGTATTTGGGACCTAAAATGGGTTTTTCATTATAGGTTATTGCACCGCTGTCTAAATCATACAACCCATAAATCAGTTTTAGCAACGTGCTTTTACCGCAGCCGCTTTCACCAATAATAGCGGTATTTTCCCCTTTGGCAATGGTGAAACTAATATTTTCAATGACTGGCTTGTCGCTGTAAGTAAACGATATGTCTTTTATCTCTAGCATCCTCTTTATTTAAAGTTGCAAATTTACGATGTTTAATTCAAATTTAGGCACAAAAAAGGGCTGCTTCTTGACGAAACAGCCCTTGTTTTTAAAGTGTTTTTGGCTTAGTTTTTCACTTCAGCTTCTGCATCTTTAATCATTTTTTCATTTGCAGTAATAGCAAATTCAACACGACGGTTTTGGCTTCTACCATCCACTGTTTCATTTGAAGCAATTGGATCAGCAATTCCTAAACCAGTAACTTGAAATCTACTAGAAGAAACACCTTTGCTTGCTAAATAATTTTTAACCGCTGCTGCTCTTTCTCCTGAAAGTTTTAAGTTATAATCTGCTGGACCAGTACTATCTGTGTAACCATAAATTGTAATATCAGTATCTGGATATTCTGCGAAAACGGGAACTAATTTATCTAAATTTGCTTTTGCACCAGCAGTCAAAGAAGATTTGTTTGTATCAAAACGCACTGCATTTTCATTCAAAACTAATTTAATTCCTTCTCCAATACGCACTACTTCAGCACCTGGAAGAACAGCATCAATTTCTCTTGCTTGTTTATCCATTTTGTTACCAATTACACCTCCGGCAACGCCACCTACAACCCCACCTAAAACAGCTCCCATTGCACCATTACCGCCTTTACCAAGGTTATTTCCTAGAACACCACCTAATACAGCTCCTGCAACAGCACCAATTCCGGCACCTCTTTGTGTTTTGTTAGTGTTTTTTATAGCTTCACAACTGGTAAACATTGAACCCATAACCATTATTGTTGCTATTGCAACTATCGAAATCTTTTTCATATCTATTTTCTTTTAATTAATTAACTTTTTGAAACTGATACACTACATCAGTCATTTTTCCTGCTACATCAATTTTATCAACCAATTGAAAAGAGGATTCTGTTTGATTGGCTACGTATAAAATATACCCTTCTTTTACTTTTCTAGCTTTTTCTCCAGCATTAAGAACTTTAAGGACAAACTGCCCATCATTATTGACAAACCATGTAATTGGTGAGCTGAATGCCATACAATTCGCTTTTGTCAAAGCCATAGTTCCTTTATTATTATTCGAAACAAATTTCCAATTACTTCCTACGAAACATTCTGAATCCGCAATTTGAAAAGTATTCACTTTTACATATTGTGAACCTGGATAAGTTACAGAACTAATTACCCAATTTCCTTTCATTGCTACCTGAGATTTTCTATCGGTGTTTGTACTTGTAGCTGATGTTGACTTACATGCAAACATCAAAACGGCTAATGTGCATAATAAAATAACTTTTTTCATTTTCTTAAATTTAATGAATTAATACTTACACAAATATACAAAGCAATCAATCACGTTTGTTTCAGAATTAAATTATTTTATATCATAATTAACGCTTGCGACAATTTGTCACTTCCATTATAATTGGTATTACATTTGAAAGAATTGTAACCATCAAAATAAACTAAAAAATTCATAATATGACAACAGGTAAAATTAATGTTTCGGTAGAGAACATCTTTCCCTTAATCAAGAAATTCTTATACAGCGATCACGAAATTTTCTTGCGTGAATTGATTTCCAACGGAACAGATGCAACACTTAAATTAAAGCATTTAACCAGCATTGGCGAAGCCAAAGTAGAATATGGCAATCCTATTATCGAAATTAAAATTGATAAAGAAGGAAAGAAATTGCACATCATTGACCAAGGTCTTGGAATGACGGCTGACGAGGTAGAAAAATACATCAACCAAGTGGCCTTTTCTGGCGCCGAAGAATTTCTAGACAAATACAAAGATTCGGCTAAAGATTCCGGAATTATTGGACATTTTGGTCTTGGATTTTATTCTGCTTTTATGGTTGCCGAAAAAGTGGAAATCATCACTAAATCTTTCAAAGATGAACCAGCAGCACACTGGACTTGTGATGGAAGCCCAGAATTTACCTTAGAACCAGCTGACAAAACTACACGTGGAACTGAAATTATCTTGCATATTGCCGAAGATTCGTTGGAATTTTTAGAAGAATCTAAAATCACCGGGCTATTAAACAAGTACAATAAGTTTATGCCGATTCCAATTAAATTTGGAACCAAAACAGAGAAAATAGAACAAAAAAAGGGCGAGGAAGTAGCTGCCGAAGATGTAGACAAAACGTTTACAGAAGTTGAAGTTGACAACATCATCAACAACCCAAATCCGGCTTGGACGAAACAACCAACAGAATTATCAGCGGAGGATTACAAAACATTCTACCATGAATTGTACCCAATGCAGTTTGAAGAACCGTTATTCCACATTCATTTAAATGTTGATTACCCGTTCAACTTAACTGGTATTTTGTATTTCCCAAAACTAGGTTCCGACTTACAAATTCAGAAAGACAAAATCCAATTGTACCAAAATCAAGTGTACGTAACGGATAATGTAGAAGGAATTGTTCCTGAATTCTTGATGATGTTAAAAGGTGTGGTGGATTCTCCTGACATTCCATTGAACGTTTCTCGTTCTGGATTGCAAGCGGATGCTGCAGTGAAGAAAATCTCGAACTACATCACCCGTAAAGTAGCTGACAAATTAAAATCATTGTTCACGGAGAACCGTGAAGATTTTGAGCAAAAATGGAACGATATCAAAATCGTTTTAGAATACGGAATGTTATCCGAAGATAAGTTCTATGAAAAAGCAGGCGCTTTTGTTTTATATCCAACGGTTGATGGAAAATTCCACACACTGGAAGAATTAAAAGAAAAACTGGCTGCAAATCAAACCGACAAAGACGGAAAATTAGTGGTGCTTTACGCAGGAAACAAAGAAGCGCAACACTCGTATATCGAAATTGCAAAAGACAAAGGATACGAAGTTTTATTGCTAGACTCACCTATTATCTCGCACTTGATTCAAAAAATTGAAGGCGATAACAGCAACATGACTTTTGTACGTGTCGATTCTGATCATATTGATAATTTAATCAAGAAAGAGGAAACGACAATTTCTAAATTATCCGAAGAAGAACAAACCAACCTGAAAACTGTTCTAGAAGCGATCGTTCCTAAACAAACGTATTCAGTTCAACTGGAAGCTTTAGACAGTAATGCGTCTCCATTTATCATCACGCAACCAGAATTTATGCGTAGAATGAAAGAAATGAGTCAGTCCGGCGGCGGCGGAATGTTCGGAATGGGCAATATGCCGGAAATGTACAATTTAGTGGTAAATACGAACTCTGAATTGGCAACCAGCATCTTGAACAACAAAGACAAAGACGCTCAGGAAAGTTTAGTAAAACAAGCACTTGACTTGGCTAAATTATCTCAAAACCTATTAAAAGGCGAAGCGTTGACTGCTTTTGTCAAAAGAAGTTTTGAGTTGATTAAATAGTTCAGTTTATATGGTTAATCGGTTCCTTGTTTAACCGTTTACCCGCAAACATATCAAGCCTGCTAGTGAAAACTGGCGGGCTTTTTTTATGGAGCAGTACGATTGGTTTTCATAAGGCGTTTTGTCCCGCTATGCGCTGCAATCTTTGTTTTTGCCTGGCGCCACAGCAAAGGATTTTTGCTGCTATCGGGGCTACGGTAGCGTGTTTTTTTTTTATAACTTCGTTTTAAAATAGATACAGATTTGTAAGAATATTTTAATACATTTGAGAAATGAATAATGCGATACAAACCTTCGCATATACACCCAGTTTTGGGTAGATTGGCGAAGGTTTGTATCGCCTATATACAAGTTGTAGGAAACCCCACGTCAACATTACGGTAAACAACAACTACAAAGCTGAACTTAAAGTTTTTTAAAATCTACATCTAAAAACCAACTGAATTATTACTTTTGTGTATGAACAAAGAACAAATTTTACAAGAACTTCAAGAAGAAGTCAAAGGATTCAATGAAATAATTGCAACAGATAAAGGAGATTGGATTGTCAAAGGATTTATTGATATTTACAAAAACATCTATACCATTTCAATAGATACCAAAGTCGTTTCAAAAGTCATTGAACTATTATTAATACCAGCCTTCGAAAACTTTGCAGTCAAGCATAACTTAGAATTAGAACTTCCTGCACAACAAAACTTTTATCCAGATTTAACATTTATTTGTAAAGAAACTGGAGCTAAATTCGCCGTGGATATAAAAAGCACTTTTATTGATTCTGCGAATAAAATCAAAAGTATGACACTTGGTGCTTTCACTGGTTATTTTAGAAACAGAACTAGTACAAAAAACATTTCTTATCCTTATAGTTCTTATGAAGCACATCTAGTTTTAGGTGTTGTTTACAAACAAAACAAAGTAAGTCAAAATGAAAAAATTATTTATAAATTAGATGAAATTGAAAACATTGAATCTGTTATAAAAGATTTTCAATTTTTTGTTCAACCAAAATATAAAATAGCATCTGCAAGTCCGGGAAGTGGTAACACAAAAAATATTGGTGCAACAATAAATTTAGACTATTTAATAAATGGAAAAGGAATATTTTCAGAACTTGGAGAGGAAATTTACAATGATTTCTGGATGTATTATCTAACTAAAGATATGGCTAAAGCATTAGAAATTGAAAGACCTTATATTAACTTAAAAACTTATTTAGAATATAAACAAAGAGGAATTGATGTTCTTAAAGAACATCAAGATGAAATAAATGAGCTCAATGAGGAAGAACCTAATGTAGAAGAAGAGGATGAAGACATTGAATAATAGTATAAATATATTACAAACAGAACTATTTTCTGTGCCAACAGTTTCAAAATTTCCTACAACTAGATACCAAGGAAGTAAATTGAAATATGTTGACTGGATATGGAATTGCATTAAAGATTTAAAATTCGATACAGTATTGGATGCTTTTGGCGGTACTTCCGTAGTAGCATATAAAATGAAAAAAAATGAAAAAATTGTTACTTATAATGATATTTTATTTTTTAATCATATCATAGGTAAAGCACTGATTGAAAACGATAATGAAAAAATCGATAATGAAGATTTGGATTTTATTTTAACAAAACACGAAGATATAGATTATCCAAATTTCATCGAAATAACATTTAATGATGTTTATTACACCGACGATGAAAACAAATGGTTAGATATGGTTATAACTAATATAAGACTGCTTCCAAATGAATATAAAAAAGCTATAGCTTTTTTTGCATTATTCCAATCTTGTATCATAAAAAGACCTTATAACTTATTCCATAGAAAAAATCTATACATACGTTTTCAAGAAGTCAAAAGAAGCTTTGGGAATAAAGTAACGTGGGATACGCCTTTTGATGCACATTTCAAAAACTTCATACAAGAAGCTAATAATGCTGTTTTTTCAAATTTTAAAGAGAACATTTCCATTAATAAAGATATTTCATCAATAAAAAATAATTTCGACCTTGTTTACATTGACAGTCCATATATTTCAGAAAATGGTATTGGCTTAGACTATTTAGATTTTTATCATTTTCTAGAAGGAATAATGAATTATGACGATTGGGAAGAAATGATAGACCCAAAATCAAAACATAAAAGATTACAATTAAAAAAATCTGATTGGAATAAGAAAGATAAAATTGAATTTGCATTTGAGTCTTTAATCGAACAATTCAAAGAAAGTATAATTGTTATATCATATCGTTCCGATGGAATTCCTTCAATTGAAAGGATAAAGGATATTTTAATACTTAATGGTAAAAAAATAACTATTCACGAAAGTAATGAAATGAAATATGTATTAAGTAATAAAAAATCTTCCGAAATTTTAATTGTAGCGGAATAGTTGATAAATTCAAAACAAATATTTACGTAAAGGGGCTTCCTACAATCGAGTAGACGGCTCCGCCAGTAACTGACGGAGTGCGCCTCTCACACCACCGAACGTACGGGTCACGTATTCGGCGGTTCGCAAAGAGATGGG